>JBMOGB010000167.1:0-8476 GCA_049318585.1 Bacteroidia bacterium
TTTTTGCTTAAAAGCAAACTAGCATTTTCAAAACCGGATTTAGCAGTTAAATAATCCATGGTTAAATAATCGGGAATATGAATATTTAAACCGCCCAATAAACCAGTAAAATAGTCGCTCCAACTAATGGCCACAACAATGTTTCCAATTCCGTATTCTAAAATTAAAGCCCATCCAATTATCCACGCTATTATTTCACCAAACGAAGCATAAGCATAAGTATAAGCACTTCCACTAATTGGAATAGATGAAGCAAATTCGGCATAGCTTAAAGCCGAAAAACCGCAAGCAATAGCAGTAAAAACAAACAATAAAATAACTGCCGGACCACCCATAAAGCTGGCGTTTCCAATGGTACTAAAAATTCCTGCACCAATAATTGCAGCAATTCCCATGGCGGTTAAATCGCGTAATGTTAATGTTTTATGTAATTGATGGCTTCCATGTTCGGCTTTGTTGGCTTCAACTAAAATTTGTGCTACATTCTTTTTTCTGAAAAGTTGCTTCATACTTCACTTTTATATATTGGAATAAAATTTTATACCAATGCAATTATACCAAGTTATACATGTAAAACAAGGTTCTGAAATTTAAAAACAAATTATTCCCTCTTTAGTGCACGAGCAAACCTACAACGCTGGTTCACGTCCCGATGCATCGGGATGGCGTTGACAAAGAAAAAAAGTGAAAATTGCTAAATTAAAAATTACATTTGTTTTATGAGTATTAGAAATAATCAATATTTCGTTTTAATGGATAATTGCACACGCCATCCAGATGCACCGGGACGTGCGCTAGTTTTGAAAAATATTTTAATAGTTGGTGTTTTGCTGCTCACCTTCTCTAATTGTAGTAAAGACGAAAAAATTCAAAGAAAAAATTTCATACTTGCTGGAGAAAAGGGTTCAGGCATGACATATAGAGATTTCAATCCTGATATTGTTGTGAAAGCTGATTCACAAATTATTACTAAAACTGTAAATATTGATATAAATAATGATGGTAATAAAGATTTTAGCGTTTTTACATATTATAATTTAAAGGCAATAAATTGTAGTATTAAATTACAAAATGATAGTATCAATCAAATGGAAATTTGTTCATTTAAAGATTCTCAATATGGATGGTCTGAATCTTGGTCAACATCTTATTATACCGGATCATTATTTAAGTTAAGCTTAGACGAAACTATAACGCAAAGTAAGTATTGGACATTTAAGGGTGGTGCAGGTGGAAACAATAATTCTTTTCGTTTAGAATTTACCCCTGATTGGCTAAATAAAGATTATTATATTGGTATAAGATTTATTGAAAACGGAGATACTTTATATGGATGGGTGCGTCTTTCTTTAAAAGGGTATTCTGAAGTAGTACTTTATGATTGTGCTTATCAAACTAAATAAGAAAACGGAGAGGAAAATTTTTAAATTTTCCTCTCCTAGCTAACACACGAACAAATACTGCAAAGCTGGCTCAAACTCGTGGCTTGGACAAACAAACTAAACCCATAATTTCCCAATAAATTCCATTTAGTCCACTCTATTTTTTCTTTTTTACCAATACTTCTTTAAAAAACTCTTCTCAACTGTGACTAAACCATAAACTCAATTGGTATAAAACAAGGTTCGTAAATTTAAAAAACTAATTATTCGAATAATAAAAAGGAGGTTTTGAAATAATTGTTTAAAATAAATGTTTTGGCTTTAAAAAGTTTTACTTTAATTCGTAAAATAAGATGAGCGCAGAACAACTATTTCATCAAGCTGTAAAAACAACCATAAAAAACACTGAATTGCAAGGCCGAACTATGGCTGCTGCAATGAAGCATCAACATGCAATGAACAGTGCCATTAAACAGTTTGCAGACCTTGATTTAGCGCGCAATAGAGCCAAATATATTAAGTGGCGTGTAAACGAAAATTTAGACAAATATTTAATAGATTTTGAAGCCAATTTGATGCGAAAAGGTGGCAAAGTAATTTGGGCCGATACCGCTCAAACTGCATTGAACGAAATTGAACAAATCATCAAAAAAAACCAAGCAAAGCAAATTGTTAAGTCAAAATCTTCTATTTGTAACGAAATTGGATTGAATGAATTTATTCGTTCAAAAGGTTATCAATTATTTGAAACTGATTTGGGCGATTTTATTGTAGATGGATTTAACGAAAAATCATTTCATACTGTTTTACCTGCGGTTCATAAAACAAAACAAGAAATAAATAATTTACTCAATCAAAAAATAAGTTCATCGTTAGACATTGAAGCGCACGAAATGACGCGAGATGTAAGGGAATTTATGCGCAGTAAATTCTTTAAAGCTGATATAGGAATTACTGGTGCTAATTTTTTGATAGCCGAAAATGGAATGGCTTGCATAACCGAAAATGAAGGTAATGTAAGGCTTACAAGTACTTTTGCAAAAACGCATATAATAGTTGCTGGTATTGATAAAATGCTTCCAACTTTACAAGATGTAGATTTGTTTTTTTCGCTTTTGGGAAGTTATGGAAATGGGCAAAAACTAACTGCTTACAATTCTATTATTGGTCCAAAAAACAGCGATGAACATGATGGACCAACAGAATTTATAGTTATTTTAGTTGACAACGGACGAAGCAATGTTTTGGCAACACACGACCAACGTGAAGCATTGAGCTGTATAAAATGTGGTGCTTGCCATTTTGTTTGTCCAGTGTTCACCAATATTGGCGGACATGCTTATGGAACTAATTATACGGGCCCAATTGGTGCAATTACCGAACCTTTGGCCAAGGGTTTAAAAGACAATATTCACCTAAGTAATGCGAGCACAAGTTGCGGAAAATGCAATGATGTTTGTCCCGTTAAAATAGAAATCAGTAATCATATTATAAGGAATCGTAGAGATGCAGTGAATCAGGGTGGCGAGTCAACTGGTGAAAAACTAGCTTGGTACACTTGGACTAAAGCCATGTTAAGTCGTAAAAACTTAAACCGTTCTACTAGCATCAAGAACTTTACATTTAAACAACTTTACAAAACCAATTGGGGAAATGATAGAGAATTTCCAAAGATAGAAGACAAATCTTTTAACCAATTATGGCGTGAAAAATTTGGCGGAGTGTAAACAATTACAAGTAATATTGCATTAGAAAAAAGCAAAACAAAAACTTTCTAATATTTTTTTATGATAAATATTTGTTATTTCATTTTTTTGTATAAGTTTGTTTTACAAAAAAACAGAAATATATGGAAAATTTTGACTCAGAAATCTTAGAATCAAATTCAACTATTGAGTTTAAAAAAGAAGTTTCGGAAAAGAGAACTAGTAGGGGTTTTAAATTAATGGCATTTGGCGCTATTATATTACTAACAGGCTGCATTACCAACTTAATTATGCCAAGTATGAACGATACTTATAACTACATTTTATATGGAGTTACTTCTACAGGTGCAACCATTGTATTTTATGGTTTGTATTGTGTTCTAGAATAAAAAACACTCAAATAAAGCGCTAAAAATTAGTGTTTATGTAAGCATATACCAATTACACTTATATTTAAAATTGCCTGTGTAAACGTACTTTTGTAATTGCTATGTTATACCAAATACCCATATAATTTAGTCCAATCTACTTATTTTTTTTCATCAATACTTCTTCAAAAAATAGTTCCATAACTAATGCTATGAAATGATTTTTATTCATTGTCTTGATAAAAAATTACTTCGCATCTTTGGACTAAATTATAAGAGCATTTGGTATTAAACAATATTGATTCATAATTATAGTTTACTTTTCATTTCATAAAAAATGCCCCCAAATAGTGTTTAATTATTTGGGGGCATATTATATAAAGCGGTATTATTAATCAGGTTCTTTCATTATATAACCCATTCCTACCATTGTATAAATTAATTTTACACCAAAGTTTCTGTCAACTTTTTTACGTAAGAAATTAATATATACATCAATAATATTTGTTCCAGTATCGAAGCTTACTTCCCATACTTTTTCCGATATTTCAACACGTGAAATAACTCTGTTTTTGTTTCTTAGTAAATACTCTAACAAACTGAATTCTTTAGCTGTTAAATCAATACTTTTACCACCTCTACGAACTACTTTTTTGTACAAATCAAGCTCTAAATCTGCTAATTTTAGCACTTTTTGATCTTGCAAGTTGTCAGTGTAACGATTACATAATGCACGTAAACGAGCAATTAGTTCTCTAAACTCAAATGGTTTAACTAAATAATCATCAGCTCCCGATTCTAGACCTAAAACTTTATCTTCAGTACTTCCTAAAGCCGATAAAATAATAATTGGTGCTTTCAATCCTTCTTCACGCAATTGTTTACACAAGTCTATTCCGTTAATATATGGAATTAATAAATCAAGAATAATTACATCATAGTAATTATCTAAAGCCATTTTTTTTCCAAAAAAACCGTCATAAGCAACTGTTACATCAAATGCTTGTTCTTCCAATCCTTGCTTTAAAAATGCTGCAACCTTTGGTTCATCTTCTATTACTAATACTTTCATAATTTATTTAAATTTCATGCTATTTAGGACGAACCAATTATATTAATGTTAATCAAACATTATTTTTTTATTTTTTATTTAATTAGGTCTAGCAATATTGCTTAAAAACTCTTCTGGCGACAAGCCATATTTAATAACTTTTCTGTGCTTTCCTATTAATAAAGTTTGAGGTAAACCCCTAATTCCTAATTTTTTATTGATTAATTTATGTCCTAAAGCCACTGTATAATTTGCCTTTGATTGGCTTCCAAAAATTCTAACAGTGTAACTTTTATTGGTGTATAAAAACATAATAACTCTAATACTACAGGAGTCAATTGCAGCAATTTTCCGTAAAATAGCAGTGTCTTTTTCGAAATTTTTAGAAGTAAGCGAAGTAAAATACATAAAAACTTGGTGATGATTGAGCTTTTTTAAGTTCTTTTTTTCACCTTTATGAGTTGTAATATTTACTTTAGGTATTTTTTTTCCTATTGCAATTTTTCCAAATAACAAATCGCTATTTGAAAGTTTAATTACTACAAAATTTCCAGCAGGATCAACTTCTAATATTTCAAAGATTTTACCGTTTTTTTCAAAATAATTGTTCTTTTTTACTTTACTTAATTTACTTGAAAACAAGTCATTTGTAATATCAAAAATGGAGTCATTATAATTAATTACTACAATTCTGTCTGTGTCTGCATCATTATATTTTCCATTTGAATTTCCATCGTGAAGCGCAATTCTAAAACTATCTCCATCTAACTTCACAATTCCACTTTTAGCCAAATATCGTTGTTCTCTGTATGTTAAATCAAGCCCTATAAATGCTCTATCTTTATAATAATATTTATAATAATCATCCTTTTGTTTTCTAAGCTCTAACTTCCCAAAAAGCATGGTTCTTGTTAATAAAATTCTATTTTTCCCACCTTTAATAGTTGAGTTATCTAATTCAATTTCTATTCCTTTTTGATAGTAATATGGAAGTAATTGTTTCTCATCATCTGTAAAGTCAAAATTTTGATTATTGTCAACCCATATTGTAGGATTTTGAGTATTATAATCTCCCACTAAAACGGTAACAAAACCTTCGTTTTTGGAGTTACTTGAACCTGTAAAAAACAAATACCCATAAGCATAGTTTTTAAACCCTTTAGGCTTTTTTATAATAATTGGAATAGCTGGTTTTAAATCTTCAAAATCCATGCTTTGAATAGTATCGCCTTGAACTTTAAATAAAGCCAATGTGTTTTCATATTTGTGAAACCTGTCGTCTTTACCCCAACTATTTAATTTAATTGTCATTGTATCGTTTTGACAAAACACCATTATAGTTTTTAAAATTAATATTACTAAAAATATATTCTTCATTATCTGCTACAAATCAATTATTTAATCATGTTTAAAAAATCTTCTTCACTTATTATTTTGATGTTTAAATCTGTTGCTTTTTTAAGTTTTTCAGGTCCCATTTTATCACCTGCAATTAAGTAATTTAAGTTCTTAGAAACACCAGCAATATTTCTTCCTCCATTTACTTCAATCAGTTTTTTTAAATCATCTCTGCTCATTAAAAAAGTACCACTCACCAAAAAAGTTTTTCCATCTAATTTATTGCTTCTTTCAATGCCTACCTCTTCTTCAATAGCTAGTTTCAATCCATGATTTTTAAGTTTTTCAATCATTTCTACATTTTCTTTGTCACTAAAAAAATGTGTTAATTGAACAGCAATTTTATCACCTATTTCATATATTTCTGCTATTTGCTCGTTGCTTGCAGCAATAATATTGTCAATGTTTTGAAAATGTTTTGCTAATTTTTTAGCTACAGTTTCACCAATCATTCTTATTCCTAATGCAAATAAAACCCTTTCGAATGGAATTACTTTTGAAGCCTGAATTCCTTCAATTATGTTTTGAGCAGACTTTTCTTTTATCGACCTCTTTTTACTTTTTGTTTCATCCGCATCATCGCTAGTTTCAATATTTAAATTCAGAATTTCTTCATATTTCAAATCATACAAATCGGCATAAGTTTTTATTAAACCTAATCTATAAAAAGCTGCAACAGTTTCCCCGCCAAGGCTATCTATATTCATAGCTTTTCGGCTTACAAAATGCTCTATTGCTCCAATTATTTGTGGCGGACAATGATTCACATTTGGGCAATAATGAATTACTTCTCCATCTTTTCTAACCAATTCAGTTTTACATTCAGGGCAACTGGTTTGATACACAATTTTTATTGCATTTGCATTCCTACTTTCAACATCTACTCCAACTATTTTTGGAATAATTTCCCCTCCTTTTTCTACAAAAACAGTATCATTTTCGTGTAAATCTAACCTTTCTATTTCATCGGCATTATACAAACTTGCACGCTTAACAGTTGTTCCAGCCAATTGTACTGGTTTTAAATTGGCTACAGGTGTAATGGCGCCTGTTCGCCCTACTTGGTAAGTTACTTTTTGTAATTGTGTAATTGCAGTTGCAGCTTTGTATTTATATGAAATGGCCCAACGTGGATTCTTGGCTGTAAAACCTAAATCTTCTTGTTGCAAATAGTTATTTACTTTTAAAACTATTCCATCTATTTCATAACTTAAATCGTGTCTGTTGGTTTCATAATGTTTTATAAAATCAATAACATCATCTATGTTTTTGCATAATTTATAATGGTCGCTTACCTGAAAACCCCAACTTTCGGCTAATTTTAAACTTTCAAAATGAGTTTCACATACATTATTTTCAGCATTTAAAAAGTAAAGAAATGCATCCAACGGACGTTTGGCAACTTCGCTACTGTCCTGCATTTTTAAAGTGCCACTGGCAAAATTTCTGGGGTTTTTATATAACTTTTCTAGTATTTGAGTTTCAGTATAAATTTCTTTATCCTCTAACTCTTTGCGGTATTCGGCATTTAGTTTTTCAAAAGTTTTTTTATGCATAAAAACCTCTCCACGAATTTCAAAACTTGCTGGATAATTATTGCCTTTTAATTGGTGCGGAATAGATTTGATGGTTTTTACATTATTGGTTACATCATCGCCTTGTGTGCCATCGCCACGGGTAACAGCGCGAATTAGCATTCCATTTTCATAACTTAAACTAATAGCTAATCCATCAAATTTTAGCTCGCATACGTATTCAAAATCGTTCCCAATAGCCTTTTTTATTCTATCGTCAAAGTCACGTAAATCTTCTTCGTTATAGGTATTTCCCAAACTAAGCATAGCATATTTATGCTTAACAGTTTCAAAATCTTTGGTAATACTTCCACCTACTTTTAAAGTGGGCGAATTGGGGTTTTGTAAATGCGGAAATTGTTTTTCTAAATCAATTAATTGATTCAATAATTCATCAAATGCTATGTCACTGATGGTAGCATTTGAAAGGGTATAATAGTTATAATTATGCTTTTCAATTTGATTGCACAAATCATCAATCGTAATCTTAGCTTCTAATTCATTCATGCGGTAAAATAAATGCTTTAAAGTTTGAGTACAATAATAATTTTTGAGAAATTATCTTTTAAGCCATTTTGAGGGATTGAAGATTGTATGGAAAACAGCTAAAATTATTACACTGTCATCTTTAATGATAAAGTGAATACCAAAAGGAAATTTGTGTAAAAAAGCTACTCTAACACTTGTGTATTTAACTTGAAAAAGCAATGGATTTAGTTTTATAGTTTCCATTAATTGCATTACTTGTGTTTAAAAAAAATCACCAAGTTTAGGTTGTTGGTTTTCATACCAAAAGTAACTTTCCTTTATATCAAATTCTGCTGCTTCAGAAATGTAAATTTGATAATTCATTTTTTGAAAACATCAACTTTAGCATCATCCCAAGGTCGAATAGACATTTCTCCATCGTTTACCAATTGCATTCGATAATTTACTTCATCCATTTGGTTTTGAGGAATATTTGAATCTAATGACACATAATCAAGTGTTTTGATAA
>JBMOGB010000168.1:0-8462 GCA_049318585.1 Bacteroidia bacterium
CAGTTTGACCAGCAGCATAAAAAGTACGTTGAACTTGTGTTCCACCAAAAGAACGATTACTCAATAATCCTCCGTATTCGCGAGCAAAAGGAACTCCACTTGCCACTGCTTGATCAATAATATTATTACTTACTTCAGCCAAACGATGAACGTTTGCTTCTCTTGCACGGTAATCACCACCTTTAATGGTATCGTAAAATAAACGATGAACTGAATCACCATCGTTTTGATAATTTTTAGAAGCATTTATACCTCCTTGCGCTGCAATTGAATGTGCGCGTCTTGGAGAATCTTGAAAACAAAATACTTTTACTTTATAGCCAAGTTCAGCTAAAGCTGCTGCTGCCGATGATCCTGCAAGTCCAGCACCAACAACCACTATTTCTAAATTTCTTTTATTTGATGGATTTACCAATGGAACAGATGACTTGTATTTAGTCCATTTTGTTTCCAAATCTCCTACTGGAATTTTTGAGTCAAGTTTTGACATATTAGTGTTTGTTATTTTTTTTATTTAATAATATTGAAATACATTGCAATAGGCATCATTGCAAAAACAAAAGCGATTAGTATTGAAAATATATTCCCAAAACTTTTTATAAAAGGAGTGTATTTTTTATGGTTAACTCCCAATGTTTGGAATGCCGATTGGAAACCATGCATTAAGTGATAACCCAATGAAATAACGCCTAATAAATAAACAAGTACATTTAATGGATTATGAAATACTTCAACTAATTCATGAAAAGTGTTGTGTCCAACTATAGTTCCATTGTATTGTAATACTTTGGTTCCTACCCAAAAATGGTTAAGGTGAATTACTAAGAAAATAAGTAACAAAGAACCCAAAATTCCCATAGAACGTGAGTACCATTTGCTGTTTGCTTTTCCATCGTAGGCAGCATATTTTACTGGACGAGATTTGTTGTTGTTTTTTATTAATACAAATGCTTTTACCACGTGAAGTAATAAGCCAATAAATAATACTACTTCTACAATTCTGATTAATGGATTAGTAGCCATAAATTCGGCACCAGCATTAAATGTAACGCCATCATCATTTAAAAATATTAGTGAGTTTAAAGTACAATGGACAACTAGGAAAGATATTAGAAACAGTCCCGTAATTGCCATTATTAATTTTTGTCCTAGCGATGAGCTAAACATTTTAGTAATCCAATTCATTTTTTTTGTAATAATTAATAATTTATGACTGCGAATGTAACCGATGAAATTTAAGAGCGTAAATGATTAATATCAAAACAAGTAAACAATGTTTATAGAAAACAATTTTAAAACTACTGTGTATTTATCTATTTATTTGGATTGTTTTCGAATCAATATTTCCCAAAATGAAACAGAGTGTTGTTTTTATAAATACTTAAAATTCTGTTTTACATAAAATTACAGTTTTGGCTTTATTCATGAGCTATATATTTTAGATGAAACTTAAAACAAAATACTTATTTTTTATATTGGCTTTTGGAATTGGAACTTCGTGTTTAAAAGAAGTAAAGCCACTTTCAAAAGATAGTACTCAACCAAAAGTTGATTATGGAATTCCTCCATTTGATTTTGGTTGGGGAAATTCAAAAACCATCAAAATAAGTATTGGTGTTAATAATAAAACCAATGAAAACGATATTCATGTCATATCTGTTTACAGTGCTAATCCTAAATTAGGTGGAAAAATTATAACTAAAGGTACTGCTACTTTTAACAAAAAATTTGAATCGGAAATTAGTATTGCCAATGTTTATACATCGTTATATGTAGAAGATTTATCACCTGATTTATCAATAGTTTCAAAAGAAATTCCTTTGAATAATTCTCAATTGTTTACTGTAATTTGTAAAACAAATTCTATAAAAACTGTTTTGGGTAAAACAGGTTCAAACTTTAATGCTCAATTAGATACTGACAATGATTTAGTGCCTGATTCAATTGATGATTATCCAACTGATGCAAATAAAGCTTACAACAATTATTATCCTTTTAAAAACCAATATGCAACTTTGGCTTTCGAAGATTTATGGCCTTATTTAGGCGATTATGATTTAAACGATGTGGTCATTAATTATAAATATAACATAGTTACAAATGCAACAAATAAAGTGGTTCAAATAATTGGTAATTATACTTTACAAGCTACTGGTGGTTCTTATCAAAACGGATTTGGAATTGAGTTTCCTATTAACAGAAATCAAGTTACTGACATGTCAGGAGCAGTTTTAGAAACCAACCAAACCAAAGCTGTGGCTATTTTATTTTCGAACATGAGGCATGAAATGAAAAGTTATAATACAGTTTTGGGTCAAGCGTTTTCTGATACAGTAAATTATACTTTAAATATAAACATTTCAAATGGACCTTCTTTAAGTGAATTTGGTTTAAATGCTTACAATCCGTTTATTTGGAACAACACTCCAGGTTTTGGAAGAGGTTTTGAAGTTCATTTGCCCAATTATTCACCAACAAATTTGGCTAATACCAATTTGTTTGGAACAGGCCAAGATAATTCAAACATCAATTCTAGTAGGTTTTATGTATCTAAAACTAATGAAATGCCTTGGGCATTAAATATTCCAGTTAAATTTGATTATCCTATCGAAAAAAATATTATTCACTCAGCTTATCTAAAATTTATTCCTTGGGTTCAATCGGGCGGAACACTTTATAATGATTGGTATGTAAATAATATTGGTTATAGAAACGTAAATAAAATATATGTAAAACCATAGTTTATTCAGTACTAAATTCAGGTTGCTTTAGCTTTTATTGTTTAAAATTTAAAACCATCTATAACATGAGATGTGCTACCTCCCAAACCGCCCCATCTTAAGCTTATTGATATTTTATCATCGTTTTCTAAATTTCCAACACAATATATTGTTGGGAAATTTGAAAGTTCTCCTAAATCATTTATGGTTAAAGTAATTTCATTGGTTTTTGTGTAAACAATAATAATTTCATTTTTAGCGCTTCCTTTTTGTATTTTTCCAATGTATTCAACCGAATCATTTCTATTATAGCCATTAGAACCCATCAAATATTCGTTCGTTTTTACTTTAAATAACCAGGTACCAGCGTATTTATCTCGGTAATCTTTTGTCTCTTTTTCACAACTAGAAAAGAAAAATGTTGTAAGAAAAAATATGTAAAATATTTTAAAAAAGCTCATTTGTTTAATTATTAAATTATCGTTTTTGATGTTGATGTTTATAGTACAAATTAAACGATTATTTTTAAGAATTCCTGATGTTATTAGTCAAATTAAAAGTAAGCAAATTAATTGATCCAGTATAAGGTGCATATATTACTTGATTTTTGAATTGTTTTTTGTTTAGATAAAAAACAATAAACAAATGAGTATTTCGTTTTGTTATTTCGGCTTTTTATAATTAGTTTCATTGTGGTCTTTTTTCAGTCTTTCTTTCAGCTTCTTATACAAAGCTAAATGGAGTAACTTTCTATTCGTAATTAATTAAATAACATTGAATAATCAATTCAATATTTCTTTCAAATTTTCCTTTATTCTATTGGCAATATCATCCGTTGGTAAATCGTTGTCTTCTTTACCAAAAGGATCTTCTATTTCTTCAGCTATGAGTTCTAATCCTGCAAATGCATAAAACACAAAAAGCACCATTGGAATAGTAGCCCATTTAAAATCATCTACCAAACCAATTGGTAAAGTAATGGTATAAATAAGTATAACTCGCTTTATAAAAGTAATGTACGAATAGGGGATAGGTGTAGATTTTATACGTTCGCAAGCACCAGCCACATTGGTTAATGAACTTAATTCATTGTTTAAAACAATCAATTTTTCATCACTAATAATATTTTGATTTTGTAAATTTTGAATTTCTATAAATATTTGTTTGGCAATAATATTAGGCGCATGTTTATATTCACTCAGTTTTTTTAAACTTAAATTAGGGTGCTCTTCAAGCAATGCTGGTTTGAGTCCATTTCTTAAATGTTCTTTCAGAGCTAAAGGAAAATTACTGATCAAAATGCGAAAATTATTTTTCATTTCTACCTCATTTTCTGGCAAAAAAGCATTGAGTTTTAGCATTAAGTTCCTACTTGAATTTACTAATTCACCCCAAATTTTTCGGCCTTCCCACCAGCGTTCATATGCGGTGTTTGTTCTAAAAACCAATAATAAAGAAAGTACAAATCCAAGTAAAGAATGTAAAACAGTAGTACTTCTAAATTTTATAATTCGTAACTCTACATCTACATAACACAGTAAAGCCGAATAAATACCTAATACAATAATTGCTGGTAACAACAATCTTATTGAATCTGATTTATGAAAACGAAAAATTAGTTTTGTCCAATCCTTAGGGTTGTATGCTTTCATTAATAACTGTTTTGAAAATAATTGTTTTGAATAAAAATAATCAAAGAATTTGGTTTGTAAATCAACAATTATTCGAAAGTAAAATTCACAGTCATTGTTCCATATTGCTCTTCTGGACTATCGGCTTTTGCTGAAAATTTAGTAGATAATGCAGCATTTTTTGCTTCGCGCATTTTATCACTATTCAAGGTAGTTGTTCCTCTTGCGCCAGGCTCAGCTTTTATTACATTTCCAGCCCTATCAACCGTAATATTTACCACCACTATTCCTACATCTTTGGAGTTAGCTGAAATGGTTGGTTTTTTTGCTACTCTTCGTCCAGTTAAACTATATTTTACACCATTTCCTGCAGGACCATTACCTGGTCCATCTCCTTCAGTTCCTTGTCCACCATTTCCATTTCCGCCAACAACACCATCTGGTTTTCCATCTGGACTTCCTTCGTTACCTGGTTCAGTTCCACTTCCATGTCCACCATCGTCAGTAGTGTTTGATTTCTTTTTAAATAATGAATGAACATCGGCTTTTCTTGGAAGAACTATTTCATCTTTTGGTCTATCAATTGGTGGAGTTACAACAGGTTTTGTTGTCTTTTTTTCTTCTGTTTTTTTTGCTACTACATCTACTTCATCGGTACTTTGGCTTAATTCATCTGAAGGTTGGCTTTTTATTTCAGTATAAGTTTCTTTGATCTGCGGGTTTTCAACAGGAGTTTCGCTTGGTCCACCCATGTTTTCCTCACCCAAAATCATTGATGGTCCACCACCATCGGCCCAAGGTGGATTAGGTGGAGTAAGTACAAAAAAGTATAATGCTAAAAAAATGATACCATGAAAAAAAATAGTTCCAGCCAGCCCAAACCAGTTGTGATTATTGTTTTCATGCTTTAAATAGTATGCTTGATTGTGTTGCATATGGTATTATTTATAATAAAATATTGATTTTTTTGATTGCTAACAAATGTATTAACGAAATTGAGTTGTTTTTTATTTATAAGTAAACATTTTAAAACAAAGTGTATGCAAATAAGAACGGTTAAATGAATTTGTTTTCCTATAGCTTTTTTCTAATCCATTTCAACTAGCTTAACGACCTTAAGTGAACATTGAACTTGCCTAAATGTTATTTTCCTCTGCCTTGAATTATTATAAGTGCTGTATAAATGAGGATTCTAAAATCAATGGCAATGGAACGATTTTCAATATAAAGTATGTCAAATTGAAGGCGTTCAACCATTTGTTCAATGTTTTCGGCATAACCATATTTTACCATTCCCCAGCTCGAAATACCTGGTTTTACACGTTGTAAATGTTTGTAATGTGGAGCTATTTTTACAATTTGATCAATAAAGAATTTCCTTTCTGGTCGTGGTCCAACTAAACTCATTTCACCTATCAAAACATTGTAAAATTGAGGTAACTCATCTAACCTATATTTACGAATAAATACGCCAAAAGGTGTTCGTCTAGCATCAGTAGTACTTGAAAGTGCTGGTCCTTCTTGTTCTGCATTATTATACATGCTTCTAAACTTTAATATATGAAAAGGTTTGCCTTTATAACCAATTCTTATTTGGTTAAATAAAATAGAACCAGAGCTGCTAATTTTTACCCCAAAAGCTACTAAAATAAAAATAGGGGAGAGGGTTAATAAAACTATGATTGAAATTCCAATATCCAATCCGCGTTTTATAAATTTTTGCCACTGTGGCATTACATCTTGATTGATTTCAATGAGTGCAGTTCCTACTACGTTTTCTAGTTTAACCGAACCACTTCTCAAGTCGTAAGTATCAGGAATAATGCGCAATACCACGTTTTCATCTTCTAATAAATCAGTAATAAAATTCAGTTCCTTGTGGTTATTACTTTCTACTCCAATTATTATTTCTTCAATTTCAAGTTGTGAAATCAATTTCGATAAATCTTTATAATATCCTAATAATGGTAAGCTATTTAGTAGTTTATGATCGTCTATTATACTTTTATCAATACCAACATAGCCTTTAATTAAAAAACCTTGAGCATTCGATTTTTCGTTTAATTCCTTAACTAAAGCCAATGTTTTTTCATTGTTTCCAATTACAAGCGTATTGAATCCAAGAATTTTTTTTCTGAGTTTATTGATGATAAAAGAAGCAAATATTAGTCGCTCTGTTAAAGTTAATGTAAAGTGGAGTAGGAACAAAACAAACGTTGTGGTGTAATAAGCTTGATAATTTACTACTACATCGTCTAACAACAAAGTGAAAAACAAAAGAATTACACCAAATATAGAAATACTAAAAGTTTTTGAAACTTCTTTTAAACGTGATTTGCGCCAAACATCTTTATAATTGCCTGCTAAAAAATAAATAAATACCCAAAACAATGGCACATAAATTAAACCTAAATAAAAATTTTTATCTAAAACCACATCAATTTTTCCATACAAAGCTGTTTCAATAAACAGTTTTCTGTATGCAAAAAACACAGACCAAGCAATTGCTGCAGCCAGTGCATCTGAAAAAATTAGTATAACTAAATGTATTTTTCTGTTACGTTTCAAAAATGAATCAATTTAATATTGTCAATAAATAAATGGGTATTGTCTATTAATGGGTCTCCACTTTTTTGAACCATAAAAAATATTTGAAACTTAGTTCCATCACCATTTCGCGCTATTTCAGTTCCTATTTCTAATGACAAATCTAAATATAATTTTTTCCAATTTCCATTCGTAGATTTTACTTTAAGAATTTCAATTGTACTTCCCGTTCCTGTACCAATATAAACTGGATTTATACCAATTGAAAAAGCATCATTACACTTATAATCTACTTCTAAGTAAAGAGGTATATTGTTTGCTGGTAAATTACTTAATTCTTTAGATGCGTAAAACATTCTATATGTTGTATCTGCTAAAATAAATTTCGCACTGTTATTATTTATTTTCCAAGCATCATTGTCATTTACTTTTGCTATACTATCGCCTGGATTAGGTTTAATTATTGAAAAAAAACTTGAATTTCCATCAAAATCCTGTAACAACGGAAACTTGCAATTTGGCCAATAGGAAACTATTGGAGAAATGGTATCGCTGCCCAAATCATTTAATGGTAATATGGTGTCAAAGTCAGTATACATTGGATATTGTATCCGTTGATCATCTTGTCCGCTACGTTTAACCCCTGCTCTTAATTTAATATTATGTTTGTCTTTTTCGGTAATTGGTATATAAGTTGGCAAACCAAATGAACCTTTAAATTCGTTGTTTTGAAATAGCCATATATCTACTATATCTTGTGTTGTATCGCCTTGTGTAAGTATATCTGTATTTATTCTAAAATTTTTAATATAAATATACGATGGAATTGTTGATTTTTCAACTGAACATGCCATTCCTAAAAGCAAAAGCATATAAATAAAATGATATTTTTTTAGTAAAAACATAATATGGGCAAATGTACTATAAAAGGTTAAATTGTTTAAAGTGAAAAGCTAATTTTACTTAATTAAAATAAAAGTCAAAACTTTATACTTTTTGGTTGCTATTAACCAATTTTACCTTTTGTGTTTTTGTAAATCTGCTATAATTCTATGCGCTACTTCTATAGCTTGGTAATTATCGTAGTAGGTTCTTAAGCGCAACGATTGATGCGTTATATTTTGAGCAAAATGCTCCAATTCTCGTTTAATCATTTCGTTAGTATTTTTACCCGAATTTCTTAAAATTTGCTCTTCTTGTACTTCGTTTATTTCATCGCTTGAATTTAGTAATGAAATTCTGAAATTAGACAAATCAAAGCCATAAGTTTTATTTTTCTGGAAAAATCTAATCTTATTTCGTTGGTCCGATTTAAAACTTCCACCCACCATGTTATATACACATCCATTGTCAAACTCCAACCTTACATTTATAAAATCAATAGTATCGCTGTGCATACATGCTGCCGTAGTTCTTACTTTTAGTACATTTGCTTTTACTATATTTAGTACTAATTCTAATTCATTTAATAGTAAATCAAATACTAAATCTTCTGGTGATAAATTGATTACATGTTGGTCAAATTTTGAAGACTCAATGTATAATGGATTATTTAAAAGTTTTT
>JBMOGB010000169.1:0-8377 GCA_049318585.1 Bacteroidia bacterium
ATGGCGCGCATGTTCGTGGTTTAAATCGCTTGCACCAATTTGATAAAGTAGAAATAGTTCAAATAGCAAGTCCAAGTCAGTCGGCTGCATTGTTAGACGAAATGGTGATGCATGTTCAAGGACTATTAGAAAAACTAGAATTACCTTATAGAATCCTTTGTTTGTGTGGTGGCGACATGAGTTTTTCATCGGCCATTACTTACGATTTTGAGACTTTTTGCGTAGCACAAGACAGGTGGTTAGAGGTGAGCAGTACGTCAAACTTTGAAACTTTTCAGGCTAATCGCTTAAAATGCAGATTTAAAGGTGCCGATGGAAAAAACCAATTGGTGCATACTTTAAATGGAAGTGCATTGGCATTGCCACGAATAGTTGCGACTTTGTTAGAAAACCACCAAACTCCTGAAGGAATAAAAATACCAAAGGCTTTAATTCCATATACTGGATTTGATATGATTAACTAATGAAAACCATTACTTGGGCTGATTTTGAAAAAATTGCCATTCATGTTGGCACTATTATTAAAGTAGAAGAATTTCCCGAAGCAAAAAAACCAGCCTATAAAATTTGGGTTGATTTTGGTGAGGAAATTGGCACTAAAAAAACATCGGCCCAAGTAACATTTCATTATACAAAACAAGATTTAATAGGGAAGCAAATTCTGGGAGTTATCAATTTTGAACCCAAACAAATTGCTAATTTTACCAGCGAATTCCTATTGACTGGCTTTGCCGATGTTGACGGAAATATCATTATAACAACCGTTGAAAAACCCACTCCAAACGGAAGCAGGTTGATTTAATTAAAATATTGTAATCAGCACAATAATAAGCCTTATTATTGCATTCGATTTTTTATACAAATATGAATTTTATTGAAGAACTAAAATGGCGTGGCATGTTACACGATGTGATGCCAGGAACTGAAGAATTATTAAACAAACAAATAACTAGAGGATATATAGGCTTTGACCCAACTGCCGATAGTTTGCACGTTGGTCATTTAACACAAATAATGACGTTGATTCATTTTCAACGTGCTGGCCATCAACCTGTAGCTTTAGTTGGTGGAGCAACTGGAATGGTTGGAGATCCTTCGGGTAAAAGCGATGAACGCAACTTACTTTCTGAAGATATTTTACGACACAATGAAGATTGTTTGAAAAAACAATTGAGTCATTTTTTAGACTTTAATGCTGGTGAAACAGGTGCTATTTTAGTAAACAATTACGACTGGTTTAAAGGGATAACTTTCCTTGATTTTATCCGCGATATTGGTAAGCATATTACTGTAAATTACATGATGGCAAAAGACTCTGTAAAGAAACGTTTAGAAGGTGATACCGGCATGAGTTTTACTGAATTTACTTACCAATTAGTTCAAGGTTACGACTTTTATTATTTATGGAAAAATCTGAACTGCCAAGTGCAAATGGGAGGCAGCGACCAATGGGGAAATATAGTTACAGGAACTGAATTAATTAGAAGAAAAGGAGCTGGCGAAGCTTATGCCATGACTACTCAGTTAATTAAAAAAGCCGATGGAACTAAGTTTGGTAAAACCGAAAGTGGCGCTGTTTGGTTAGATAGAAAAAGAACGTCACCTTATAAATTCTACCAGTTTTGGTTGAATGCAAGCGATAGTGATGCTGCCAATTGGATCAATATTTTTACTTTGCTAAATCAATCAGAAATTGAAGTATTAAAAGAAGAACATAACAAAGCGCCACATTTGCGTATTTTACAAAAAGCTTTGGGCAAAGACATTACCATTAGAACACACAGTGAAGCTGATTATAACACAGCCATTGAAGCTTCAAATATTTTATTTGGTAATTCAACTGCTGAAGCATTTGGACAATTAGATGAGGCTACTTTTTTAGATATTTTTGATGGCGTTCCGCAATTTACTATTAATAAAATTGATATAGAAAATGGAATAAATATAATTGATTTTTTAGTAGAGAAAACAACCATTTTTCCATCGAAAAGTGAAGCTAGAAAAATGATAGTTGGAGGCGGTGTAAGTATTAATAAAACCAAGGTGGAAAGCGATGATGAAACTATCAATTTAACTCAATTAATTAACCAAAAATTTATAATAGCCCAAAAAGGCAAAAAGAACTATTTTTTGATAACGGTGAGTTAATCATGTTCGTCATTGCGAACGTAGTGAAGCAATCCCACAAAGAGATTGCTTCGTTCCTCGCAATGACGTTCTTCAAAACATCAATCTTGTAATCTTTCAATCTTTCAATCTTTCAATCTTTCAATTTTTCAATTTTTCAATCAAATAAAAAATGAAAACCATCACTCCAAAAGAACTTCCGTTAGGCGAGTTTCACAATGCTTTATTAACTGCCATTGCACCTAGACCAATTTGTTTTGCAAGCACCATAGATGCAGATGGAAATGCTAATTTAAGTCCATTTAGTTTTTTCAATATTTTTGGTTCTAATCCTACAACCCTAATATTTTCACCTGCTCGCAGGGTTAGAGATAATACCATAAAACATACTTTAGAAAACGTAATTGCTACAAAAGAAGTGGTAATAAATGTGGTGAATTATAACATGGTTCAGCAAATGAGTTTGGCTAGTTGTGAGTATCCAAAAGGAGTAAATGAGTTTGTAAAAGCTGGTTTTACACCCATCGCTTCGCAAAAAGTTAAACCATTTAGGGTAAAAGAAAGTCCGGTTCAGTTTGAATGTAAAGTGCGTGAAGTAATTGAAACTGGCAGTGAAGGTGGAGCTGGAAATTTGGTAATATGCGAAATTATTTTGATGCATATTGACGATTCAGTTTTGACATTGGATGGAAAAATAGATCAGCATAAAATGGATTTGGTTGGACGTTTAGGAAGCGATTGGTACGTTCGTGCCAATGGCAATGCACTTTTTGAAGTTGCTAAGCCTAACAAAAACTTAGGAATGGGCGTAGATAATTTACCTGAACATATTCGATTAAGTAACATTTTAACTGGAAACGATTTAGGAATGTTGGCCAATGAATTAATTATTCCTGATACAGATAGCGTTGAAATATACAAGCATATGAATAAAAACTTATTGGAAATCCACCAACGTTTTTCCGATGAACCAATGAAATTACAAACTGAATTACATCGCTTGGCTCAATATTTATTAAGTGAAGGAAAAGTGAGCGATGCTTGGAAAGTTTTGCTAGGATAGTAAAATCTATGTTTAGAAAATTTATAATAAAAACTACAAATTTTGTAAATAGTAAATCTATATTTTGGACAATTTTAAAAGTATTATTTTATATAGTTGTAAATTTACTTTTGCTATACACAAGTCTAAAAATCTATATATCATATTGTAGTGAATTAGTAAATAAAACTGAAGATGTATTTGATTTAAAAAACTTTTTGATTGTAATACTTTCAATAATAACAATATTCTTTATTGTAACAACAAAAAATAAAATCATAAAAATTTCGGAATAGGCATCATGTCTATTTTGGTTGTTTGTTTATTATTTCTAATATTTAGTATTGAAAAAATAAAAAAGGAGAATCAAAATTATTTAAAAAGTGAATTGGTTATAAACTATTCAATCATAACTAATTTTGAAAGCTAATTTGCCAGTTTTTTATCAAATCACTATTTCAAGAAATCGTTAAAATACTGGTTTACTTTCTTAAATAAATGTACCCTGTCTTTGCCTAATACATTGTGTTCGTGAGTAGGATAAACTGCATAATCTATTAAAATTCCATCATCTACACATTGCTTTGCATAATTTAAAGTGTGGTTCCAAAGTACTGTATTATCGTTAGTTCCATGAATTAATAGTAATTTTCCTTTTAAGTTTTTGGCATAATTTAACAAATTACTTTCCTTATAACCTTCAGGGTTTTCTTGTGGAGTATCCATATATCTTTCGGTGTACATAATTTCGTACATACTCCAATCTATTACTGCTCCACCAGCCACTCCAACTTTAAATACATCCGGAGTACGAGTTAATAAACTTGTAGTCATAAATCCTCCAAAACTCCAACCATAAGCACCTAATTTGGTAGTATCTACAAATGATTGTTGCTTTAAAAAATTTACACCAGCAAGCTGATCTTCCATTTCATATTTTCCTAAATGACGATGCGTTACATTTTCAAAATCTAATCCACGGTTTAGCGAACCTCTATTGTCTAAAGTAAAAATTACATAGCCTTGTTGAGCAAAAGCAAGCATCCAAAGTTCCGCTTGTCCTAACCAACTATTAGTAACCATTTGCGCATGCGGGCCACCATAAACATAAACAATTACAGGATATTTTTTTGATTCATCAAAGTTAGCAGGTTTAATCATTCTATAGTTTAAATCAGTAATTCCATCGGGCGATTTTATTTTACCTAAACTTATTTCTGTAGGTAAATAATTTACAATTGGGTTCACTGCATTTGCCAATGAACCATATATTCTACCTTTGTTGTCGTTTAATATAATTTGTCGGGGAGTAGTTAAATTACTGAAATTATCAATGATAAAAACACCATCATCACTAACCAATGAATTGTGTATTCCTTCTAACTTTTCATGCTGTGTAATTTTAGCATTTTTCATGTCAACAGAATATAAATATTTGTTCATTCCATCAGCTGAAAAAGCATTAAAATTCAGGTTTGCACCAGTAGCATCAAAACCTACAATTTCACTTATATGTTGCTTTAAATTGGTTAGTTGCTTTAACAATTTTCCTCCACGTTCATATAAATATAAATTATTAAATCCATTGCGTTCGCTCATCCATACAAATTGTTTTTCATTGTTTTTAACAAACAAAACAGGCTTTTCGGGTTCTACATATTTTGCATGTGTTTCGGTAAATAAAGTTTTTATGAATTTACCTGTAATACCATCATACAAGTTCAGTTTCATTTCATTTTGTGCCCTATTTATAACTGCTATGTATAAATATTCTTCATTAGGACTCCAAGCTATATTTGTTAAATATTGTTCAGCTGGTTCGCCAGTTTCTACTTCAATATTTCTTTTCTTTACAAAGTCGAAAATATTTACTTTTACTTCATGGCTTTTAGCTCCTGCCATTGGGTATTTTATATTTTCTGTTTTAGAAGGTTTGCTCTCAAATTTCATTAAACCATAGTCGGTTACCATGTTTTCGTTCATAGAATAATAGGCTAATTTATTGCCCTTTGAACTCCAAAAAGTACCTTTAATTATTCCAAATTCGTTTCTGTGAACTGCTTTTCCATTTACTAAATTTACGCCATTATTATTACCAGAAATCATATCCGATTGAACAATACCATCTTTTTTACCTTTTTTCTGATAATCTAATAAAGTAAAAATAGAAGTTGCATCACTTACAAATAATTGATCGTTTACAGTGTATGCTAATCTGTTTGAAACTTTTTCATAATCTAAATTTTCAGCATTTCCACTGGCCTTTACTTTTATTGAAGTTTTTTTTGTTGTAAAATCATAAGAATAAACTGAATTATTATAGTTGTAAAGAATTGAATTATTGTCTATCCAGCTAAAAAATGGAAAGCGTTCAAACTTAGTATCTTCGGGCATTACACCATAAAATGAATTATACAATTCTTCCACTTTTAAAATGGTGTCACGGTTCAAATTTGGGATATTGATATATATCAAAACTTCTTTGCCATTTTGTTTACCAATATAACTCATGGTTTTGTTATCGGGTTTCCACATTAGCTGACTTAATCGTTCGGGTGCAAGAGTGGTTCTGCCTTTTAAAATTGCATCATCAATAGTTAAGATTTGATTTTGAGCTTGAGTAAATCCAACACAAATAATGGAAATGAGTAAAAATATTTTTTTCATAATGAAGTTTATTTCGTTCTGCGATAATACCAAATACATTTACATTTTGAAAGTCTTTTATCAATTATACTTTGAAAATTTAACACATTCAGTAAAAAAGAATTGAGAAAAATTATGCAAAATATAGGGATTATATGACAAAACTACGCATTGGAATTAATGCATAAAACTTACTTTGCAGCCTTAATTTTTTTAAAATATAATGTCAGATAAACCATTAATTCTTGTTACCAACGATGATGGAATTACTGCACCAGGAATTAAAGCTTTGGTAAATGCAGTAAAAGATTTAGGGGAAATAATAGTAGTAGCTCCAGATGCACCTCAAAGTGCCATGGGACACGCAGTTACAATTAGCAAGCCATTGCGCTTAGCACAAACTGATTTATATGGCGATATAAAATCATTTCAGTGCAGTGGTACCCCTGCCGATTGTGTTAAATTAGGCGTTGATAAAGTAATGCACCGCAAACCCGATTTAGTACTTTCGGGCATAAATCACGGTAGTAATTCATCTATAAATGTTTTATATAGCGGAACAATGAGCGCTGCCATGGAAGGCTGTATTGAGGGCATTCCAGCTGCCGGTTTTAGCCTATGCGATTTTTCGTATGAAGCCGATTTTGCTTTAGCTGCTGAAACTGCCAGAAAAATAACTATAAATATTTTAAAAGAAAAATTGCCAAAAGGCGTTCTACTCAATGTGAATATTCCTAAAATACCCAAAGAGTTATTGCAAGGCATAAAAATATGCCGACAAGCTAATGCAAAATGGGAAGAAGAATTTGACGAAAGATTAGACCCAAATGGTAGAAAATATTATTGGCTTACAGGTAAATTTGTAAACTTTGATAAAGGACAAGACACAGACGAATGGGCATTAGCTAATAATTACGTTTCAGTTGTGCCTGTGCAGTTCGACTTAACAGCACATGAAGCAATTGCAGAGTTAAACAATTGGAATTTATAATATAAACGAATGAATAAAAACAAATTTGACCACCTAATAATAGGTTTAGTTTTAGGATTACTTGCACCTACTTTAGGCATTATGATATTTTTCTATTCAAAATTTAGTGAAAGTAATTTAGCTGAATTTTTAACAGTTTCTATTCAAGAAAAAATGCTTTCTCCACTTTTAAGCTTATGTGCTGTTATAAACTTGGGTGTATTTTATTTATTTATTCAATTTGATAAATTACAAACTGCAAAAGGAATTATTTTAGCTACGTTTATTTATGGACTTGCAATAGTTTTATTAAAGTTTGGAATTGTAAGATTGTAAAATATATTTGCAGCCCTGAAAAGAAAAAAGGGAAATTAGCAATCGGGATGGTTAGAGCGCTTAACTAAAAAGTTGAGTTTAAATAATTGGGGAATTAGCTCATTTGGCTAGAGCGCTTGCATGGCATGCAAGAGGCGACCGGTTCGAATCCGGTATTCTCCACACCATTAAAATAAGGGGTTTCGAGCAATCGGAACCTTTTTAGTTTTAGACTTGCTTCGACACAGTTCCGACAAATAAAAATAATTGGATCATCTTAAAAAATGGAGATCATACCAATACTGTTTATAAAATAGTCCAATAATGAGTGTAAATAATTTAGTTGTTTATATTGGACTAATATTTAATGGGATATATTTGTAATACAATTATGTCAGCAGCCAAAATATTCCCTATAAAAGAGAGCCTTATTGAAATAAAAAAGCTCATGAAAGGTGCAAGTCCTATGATTTTTAAACGTCTTCAAGCCTTGTTAGCTTTTAAGGAAAATGAGTTCACAGGTGTTTCAAAGCGTATTATAGCCAAAGATCTTGGAGTAAATCACAATAGTATTCAAACTTGGCGGAACATGTATATTGAAGGTGGTATTGAACAACTTATAGGTCATTCAAAGACAGGCTTTAAACCATGTTCTATAACAAAGGATCAAGAGGATGCTATTAAAGAGAAAATGAATAACCCAGAAAATGATTTTGCTGGATTTGTAGAATTATTAGATTGGTTTGACACTAAGTTTGAAACAAAAACTAACTACAAAACTTTTCACGGATTTGTAGTAAGGAAGTTTAATTCAAAAGTGAAGGTAGCACTTAAAGTCCACATCAAGAAAGATGCTGAAACAGTAGCAACCTTAAAAAAAACTTTAGTCAAACCTGCCAAGAAATTGCACAAATAAAAGCGCAAGGTTTTGAAAGTATAAATCTGTATTACGAAGATGAAAGTAAATTTGGTTTATTTACAAGGAATGGCAAGGGTTTAACAGCAAAATGCGTTAAACCTATTTGTAAATTTCAACAAGTATTTTTATCTACTTATTTATTTGGTGCATATTCTCCTTTTACTGGTGATCATTTTGAATTAGAACTACCACACTGTAATTCAGACAATTTTCAGATATATTTGGATGAATTTTCGAAAATAAAGCCTAGCGAATTCAAGATTATACTGCTTGATAATGGTGCTTTTCACAAATCTATCAATTTAATTATACCAAAAAATATCGCTTTGCTATTCATTCCACCATATTCTCCAGAGCT
>JBMOGB010000170.1:0-8371 GCA_049318585.1 Bacteroidia bacterium
TACGATTTAACCATACAGTATCATTATCAAAACTTACTTGAAGTTCAATTGCATTGTCAGCAGATTTATATATTTCTATTTCACTCATTGCAATACAAATATAGTTTCATTTTATTGATTGTTGGACTGCTGTTAAGTTCAATATCTTTCTATTTGTGTAATTGAGCAATAAATTTTTTTCAAAATTATTGGTTTGTAAACTGTCAATTGAAGTCTTTAGTCAGTTTGAGCGGAATCTTAAGTCAGTTCGAGCGTAGTCTTCAGTCAGTTCGAGCGGAGTCGAGAACAGTTAATCGGTTCTCGACTCCGCTCGAACTGACCCAGTGTTTGAACAGACCCTGAGTTTAAATTAAACTTTGACTTTTGAATAAACTTTGACTTTTTCTACCTCACCCAAACTTTAAAAAACTTCACTTCATTTTCCAATTGTACTTTTAGTAAATACAAACCTGTAGTTATATTCCCATTGATGGCAAAAGTGTTTTCACCACTAATAACTGGTTGTTCATTGCTCAATAATTTTGTTCCATTCAGGTCAATGAGTTCAATAATGGCATTATTTTCAAATAAAGAATTTATTTTTATTATTGGTGTATTGTTTTCATAATACAAATAAATTGCTGAAGTCAATTTTTCGGTTGAGCCTACTTTTTTTGTTGTGCTATAAGTATATTTTCCATCAAAATCGGTTTGCTTTAATCGGTAATAACTAATGCCACCAAAAGGATTATTATCGGTGTAACTATAACGAGTGTTAATGTTTGAATTTCCTTGTCCTTTTACATTTCCTAAACTTTCAAAACCATTGCCATCCTTGCTTCTTTCTATGGTAAAATAATCGTTATTGGTTTCTGATGCAGTTTCCCAACTGCAATTTACTTTTTCATTTGCTAGAGTTACATTAAATGAAATTAGTTTTACTGGTAATGTTCCATTGGGTGCAAATTTTGCAATAAATACGTCAGAAAGACCACCTTGTATTGTTTGGTGTGCTCCTATTGAAGCTATTGAAGATGTTGAGTATGTAAAACCGATTATTATTATATTACCAATGGAATCAATTGTTATTCCTGTACCAATATCATTATCGCTACCTCCGAAGTAAGTTCCCCAAAGCCTAGTTCCACTTGTGTTAAATTTGGCTATATACGCGTCATTGGTTCCTCCACCAAATGTTGATTGGTATGCACCTATAGTAGCTATTGCGGTAGATGAATTTGAATATCCAGTTATAAATAAATTCCCAATAGAATCATTCATTAATTCTTCACCTGTATCATAACCGCTACCTCCATAATAAGTACCCCAAAGCCTAGTTCCACCTGCATTAAACTTGACAATAATAATATCATATCCTCCAGCGTAAATTGTTTGGTATGCACCTATAGTAGCTATTCCGGTAGACGAACCTGAATATCCAGTTATTATTATATTCCCAATAGAATCAGTCTTTACATCTTCACCTGCATCATAACCGCTACCACCATAATAAGTACCCCAAAGCCTAGTTCCGCCTGCATTAAACTTTGCAATAAACGCATCTGAATTACCACTTAAAATTACTTGATGTGCCCCTATTGTTGCTATTGAATTTGATGAGATACTATATCCTGTTATTATTATGTTACCAAATGAGTCTGAAGTAATTCCTCTTCCCTTATCACCAGCATTACCACCATAAAATGTACTCCAAAGTCTTGTTCCGCTTGTGTTAAACTTGGCTACAAACGCATCATCTCCTGCTCCCTTTCCAGTTTGGTGAGCTCCTATTGAGGATATAGAATTTATTGAGTTTGTATACCCAGTAATAATAATATTACCAATAGAATCTGAAGTTATTCCTAATCCTTCTTCATAATTAGTACCACCAAAGTAGGTGCCCCAGAGCCTTGTTCCACTCGAATTAAATTTAGCTAAAAGCACATCGCTACTTCCTCCAATTGTTGTTTGGTGTACTCCTGTTGTTACTATTGAACTTAATGAAGATGTTACTCCCGTAATTATTAAATTTCCAATAAAATCTATTGATATTTTATTGGCAAAATCAGTGCCAATGCCACCATAATAAGTACCCCAAACCCTTGTTCCAATGGTATTAAACTTAGCTATAAAAGCATCCCTATTTCCACCACATGTTGCTTGGTATGAACCAATAGTGGCTATTGAACTTGTTGAGCTTACACCCCCTGTTATTAGTATATTACCACTAACATCCTTGGTTATTCCATATCCATAGTCAATATCTATCCCACCATAATAAGTAGCCCAATTGGTTGGATCAATTACCAGTGTTTGGTTATGGTTATAGTTTTCAACATTTACTCCAAATATATTATTGGAAAGTGTAATAAAGTTTGCTTTTATAGTGCTGTGGGAATTGTTGTTATTAATTACATAACTTAATGGAATATTTTCTTCTATGTTTCCATAAGCTGTTTCTATTAATATATTTCCTTCTTGGTTTAAACTGGTGTGGTTTGCTCCTAAAAACTCCAGCTTAATATCTGCTAAGTTTGCATTGGGTTTTACTATAAAATTATATTTGAATTTTCCGCAATTAGCCGCATCGTTCAACACAAATTCTATGTCAATATTTGGATACACATTTTCGTAAACTATTTTTTTAAAATGATGCACATTGGTAACGCCTTCTTCACCGGTTCCTGTGGTGTAGTAATTTATAAAATCGTTTGCAGGTTGGTAAGGTTTCAGTATTGTATTTTTGTTTCCATCTTTAAAATTTATATCCACTCTATGTGTTTGGTAAGTGATATCAAAAGAATCTGCTTGAGAAGCAAACTTACCTTGAAGCCCTTTATCTGCAATGGTTTTTGGTGTTTTTATAGTATTAACTACTTCGTAACTAAAACCATCTTTGCGTAATTGAACGCGCAATCCATTGCCATTGTATAAATACAAAACACTTGGGTTTGGATTATTATTTTGGTCAATTATTTGCCCTTTGTTTTCAATAAAACCATATTGCGATGAAATAGGTTTATTGATATTGTTGGCAAAAGAATTTAAGGAAATAACCAATAAAAACAATAAGAGATAAATGTGCTTTTTCATAAGTTTAAATATTTTCAAATATATTTAAATTTTTAAATAAAAAGAGCCGTTGATTTCTTCTTTAATGTTTTATAGCAAATACCCATATAATTTAGTCCACCCAATTGCTCGGGTCTACTTGTTCTTTTTCATCATTACTTCTTCAAAAAACAGTTACATAACTAATGCTATGAAACGATTTTTGTTCATTGTCTTGATAAAAAATCACTTCGCATTTTTGGACTAAATTATAAGAGCTTTTGGTATTATTTTAAGGAATAAAGGTATAAATGCAACTTTTTATTTATAATTGACCTTTGAATTCCCAATCAACAATTTATAAATGAATAAAAAACTAAATTTATTAGATAGCATCATGCTCATTATGGGCAGCATGATTGGCTCAGGAATTTTTATAGTTTCGGCCGGAATGCTTACCGAATTAGGAACGCCAACTATGCTAATATTGGCGTGGGTTGTAACTGCAGTGCTTACCATTTTTGCAGCATTAAGTTATGGCGAATTAGCAGCATTAATGCCTAAAGCTGGCGGGCAATATGTATATTTAAAAGAAGCCTATTCACCATTATTTGGCTTTTTGTATGGATGGACATTATTTACCATTATTCAAACGGGAACCATTGCAGCAGTAGCGGTTGGATTTGCAAAATTTACTGGCGTTATTTTCCCTGTTTTTAGCGAAAAGAATATTTTATTTTCTTGGATAATCACCAATTCTTATACCTTAAATATTAGTGCTGCGCAATTGTTAGGCATAACACTGATAGCACTCTTAACCATTTTCAATTTTGGAAAAGTAAAAAATGCAGCTTTGCTTCAAAACGTTTTTACCATTGCTAAAATTGGTTCATTGCTGTTTATTATTTTTGCTGGTTTGTATTTTATTTTAAGTAATCAAAACCCCTCAACCATTTCAACTTCATTAACCCCAACAACTCCAATTCACTTAAACATTGGCATTTTTGCGGCAGCTTTAGTTGGTTCTATTTTTAGTGCCGATGCATGGAACAATATCACTTTTACAGCTGGCGAAATGGAAAATCCTAAACGGAATTTGCCACTTTCATTATTAATAGGAACAGGAAGTGTTTTGTTTTTATACATACTTATCAATTTTATTTACATCAATGCACTTTCTATTTCTGAAATTCAACATGCGGAACAAAGCAGGGTTGGAACACTTTTGTTGCAAAAAGTATTTGGCGATAATGGAGCAATTATCATGGCTGTACTTATCATGGTTTCTACTTTTGGATGTGTAAATGGAATTATTTTAAGTGGCTCACGAGTTTATAAAGTAATGGCCGATGAAGGTTTGTTTTTTAAACAAGCAAGTGAGTTAAACAAACATCAATCACCTCAAAAATCCTTGATATATCAAGGTATATGGGCAAGTATTTTAGTGCTTTCTGGATCATATGGCGACTTATTAGATTATGTAGTTTTTGCAGTTTTGATATTCTACATTTTAACTGTTGGAGCTGTATTTGTTTTACGTAAAAAACAACCAAATGCAGAACGTCCATATAAAGTAATTGGTTATCCAATTTTGCCAGCAGCATACATAGTTATGGCATTGATTATTTGCGTAAGTTTATTGATTTTCAAAACTGCATTTGCCTTTTCAGGCTTGTGTTTAGTTTTATTAGGTGTACCTGTTTATTATTTTTTAAAAAGGAAAAATGGGTAAAATAGTAAGTCTATATTTTATGCTCTTATTTGCCAATTTTTGCTTTGCAAACAATGATACTTTGTTGTTTAAAAACACATCTTATTTTTTAAGAACAAACTTACACAGAGGTTTTATTTGGGCTCATTCAGCAAGTGCAAAACATTCAGAAAATGATTTGGTGTTGGGTTTAGAATTTGAATTACTTAGAAAACGTAACGACACTTTTGATACCCATTTTAATAAAAAGGGGTTTTTAACTGGGTTTGGTATCAATTATTTTTATTTCGACAACACCATTTTAGGTGATAACATCAATGCATTTTATACATTAGAATCTACTTTTATAAAAATCAAAAAGTTAGATTTAGCTTTTAAAGCAAACGGTGGTTTAAACTTTGTTTTCAACCCATATAATAAAGAATCAAACCCTTTAAATTCATCATATAGCACCAATATAAATTATTATTTGGGATTGGGTTTAATTGCTAACTTCAAAATAAATGATGCAAACGAAATTGGTGCAAAAGTAATTCTCAATCATTTTTCAAATGGAGGAAATAGAAATCCGAACTTGGGGGTAAATTTTTTTACCGCCAATATTTCCTATAGCCGAAGAATTTTTGATAACGTAAATAAAAAATTAGATTTTAAGAAAAGAAATGGATTGTTTGAAAGTAAAAACAATTTTCAAATTGCCGCTTTTGCTACTTATAAAACTTCGCCTTTTGCCAAAAGTGATTTCTTTTGGGTAAATGGAATTGGTTTTAGTTATAATAAACCATTTGGCAAAAAAGATGCTCATAGTTTGGCATTAGGTTTAGAGGTAATAACTGACAGGGCCATTGAATATTTTTTAATTCAAGACAATAAACCAAATATCAGTCATCATAGAGTTGGCGCTACAATTGGACATGAATTTTTATTTCACCGTTTTACTTGGGGACAATATTTGGGTGTTTATTTATTCAATGAAATTCCTTACTTTAATTGGATTTACCACAGGCATACCATTGCCTATAAAATAAATAAAAATTGGAGTATGGGAGTTTCCTTATTTGCCAATAATCAAAGTGCAAACTTTACTGATTATCGGGTTATTTACAGATGGAATACTAAGAAATAATTACAATTTCCAACGTTTGGCTACGGCCAAATTATAGGTAATAAAATCTAATAGTCCTTTGTCAAACATAGCATTTCCTAATGAATTTCCATTTTCATCTAACACTTCTTTGGTAAAATGTGATTCAAATATTTTAGGTGAAACTATTGATTGACTATTGCTAAAACTTACCAATTTACCAACTACTTGAATTAATTGTAAGCAAGGCATTTTCCCTCCTTTTCCTGAAGAAACTCCAACAAATGCAAAGGTTTTTTCGGCAAATAAATCCAAATATTCTTTTACTCCTATTGCATTGTACATGTTTAATAATTCAGGAGTTGCACTCCAATTATACTCCGGAGAAATGGTAATAATTAAATCGGCATTTTGCCATTTTGAAATCAAATTTTCTTGAAATTCAGTCCAATTATTGATATCAATTTTCCCTTGATTGATTAGCGGTAAATCATAAAAAGTAAAATCAATAATATTGGATTGATAATTCAAATTTGTCAATTGTAATTGAATGGCTTTTGCCACACGTAATGTATTATTATTTGCCCTTGCTGAGCCACTAATGATTGCTATGTTCATAAATAATTATATTGTATATTTTTTAACATAACGATAGATGTTAAAGTTTTGCTGATTGCTAATTTGTTTGAGTTCGTTTAAAATTTGCTCAAAGTTCAAATCTTTAACCCGTTGGTTTTTAATTAACATCACTGCTTTTTCTGCCAATAATAAATTCTTTTTATCAAATAAATTATCTGCATGTTGATGTTTAAAAATTGCTTCTTCTAATTCTACCATTCCTACATATTTATGTGCTATGGTTTTTACAACAGGAGTTTCCCAATCATTTGAGGAATTACTATGCGTTAAAGCACACAAATTTTTATAAAAAGTATCAGCCCCACTCCTATCCGACTTATTTAAAACAAATACATCAGCAATTTCCATTACGCCACTTTTTATGGTTTGAATATCATCGCCAGCTTCAGGAACTAAAACCAAAACAGTAGTATCAGCTAAACTAGCAATCTCTACCTCACTTTGTCCCACACCAACTGTTTCAATAATAACAATATCAAATTGTGCAGCACGAATTAAGTCGGCTACTTCAAAAATTTTAGGAGCAAGACCACCCAAACTTCCTCGAGTGGCCATGCTTCTAATAAAAATATTTGGATTTAAAAAATGTTCGCTCATTCGCAATCGATCACCCATGAGCGAACCTTTGTTAAAAGGCGAACTTGGGTCAACGGCTATGATAGCTACTTTTTTATTTTGGTCTAGTAAATGTTTTGCAAAAGCATTTATTAAAGTGCTTTTACCAGCTCCTGGAGGGCCAGTTACACCAATAATAGGAACTTTTTTGTTGAAATTTATTCCCTCTAAAAGTGATTCGTATCCTTCACTGTTATTTTCTACTAATGAAATGCCGCGAGCTAAAGCACGTTTATTTCCATTTTGTAAATCAACTAAAAGCTGTGAAAACATGAACAGATTTTTAAAACTAGCAAACTAAAGTACCAACAGTTTCACCTTGACAAACTTTTAAAAAGTTGCCTTCTTTATTCATATCAAAAACCACAATGGCTAACTTATTTTCCTGGCAAAGCGTAATAGCTGTCATGTCCATAACGTTTAAACCACGTTCGTACACTTCTTGGTAACTAATGGTATCAAATTTTGTAGCCGTTTTATCTTTTTCAGGATCAGCAGTATAAATTCCATCTACACGAGTTCCTTTTAAAACCAATTCTGCTCCAACTTCTACTGCTCTTAACGATGCAGCCGAATCGGTAGTAAAATAAGGATTTCCAGTTCCTGCACCAAAAATTACAACTCTACCTTTTTCTAAATGTCTAATGGCACGTCTGCGAATAAAAGGTTCACTAATTTGTTCCATTTTTATAGCTGAAAGTAAACGAGTTTTGATACCATATTTTTCAAAAGCACCTTGCAAAGCCATTGCATTAATTACAGTTGCAAGCATTCCCATATAATCGCCTTGCGCCCTATCAACTATTCCACCAGCCACACCTTGAACACCTCTAAATATATTTCCACCGCCAATAACTACAGCCACTTCCACACCCATATCAGCTACTTGTTTTACTTCACGGGCATATTGTTCCAATATTTTAGGATCAATACCATATTGTTGATCGCCCATCAAGGCTTCACCACTTAATTTTAAAAGTACGCGTTTGTATTTCATTTTGATTATTTTTTAGAAATTTAACAATTAATTATCAAATGCAATAATAGCACAAAAAAAAAGTCCCTTGTGAGGGACTTTTAAAGATTTTATTAACCAAGTGCTACTCGCTTGAAAGCTTTAACTGTTAAGCCTTTTTCTACGTTATCTAACATTTGAGTAATAGTTTTTGAACTATCTTTTACAAATTCTTGATTTAAAAGCGTGTTGTCTTTATAGAATTTACCTAATTTACCTTGAGCAATTTTTTCTAACATGGCTTCTGGTTTACCTTCGGCAATGGCTTGATCTTTTC
>JBMOGB010000171.1:0-8350 GCA_049318585.1 Bacteroidia bacterium
AATGATATTAATACTCTCAAGCGTTTTTAGCCTACTTTTTGTCTATTACCCCGAATTTATTGTATTTGTAAGTTAATGTCGTTTACTTAAGCTTTTTATTCAAATTGATATTCGTTTCTCCCGGTAGTTATCGGTATTCGCTCAACGACCGCTTACAATGAGCAAAGTCGAAATGTATTTTATAAGTAAACGACATTTATTTGAATATGGTTAGTTTTTTCATAGAACAAATAAAATAGGATTGTAATTATAAAAAATATGTTGGGAAAAATGTTCGGGAATTCATCATGTACGTCAATTAAAAGAATTGAAGAAGCAAAGTTCCGTAGGAACGACACTATTGTAAAAAACGGGTTTTAACCCGTTAAAAAAAAGAACGGAACTTTCTGTACGAAAACCACAAAATCTTTGCGAAAGCCAGAGGCTTTCGCAAAGATTTTGTGGTTTTCGTCATGTTTATTTATTCATTTTACCCCGAATTTCATTCGGGGATATTGATATTAAACTCCTTCAGAGTTTTATTTAGCTTTACTCATGTACGATAACTTTCGATATGGATTTTTCCTTAAGTTAAAGTGCTTAGTGTTTCAATCAATCTAACTTAGTGATCGGTGAAAACACCGAAAATAGGCAAACGAGACCTATAAGGTTTTTAAAATCTTATAGGTTTTATTTTAAAAAAAATCCCTGCTATATTTCAAACAAGGATTTTTAAATTTATATATAAAAAATTGCCCCCACATTGGGCTAGTTAATTGTGGCGTGTTTGGGAGTTGAAGTAATAAAAATTACAACAACATTTTGATTAAATTCAACTGGTTTTATTAATCAATATACTCGCCACGTTTTAGCGTATATTTTTCAATTTTGTTGTACAAATGACTTCTTTGAATATCAATTTCCAAAGCAGTTTTTGCAACATTCCAACCATTTTTCTTTAGTTTTTCTTCTATAAAAATGCGTTCTACATATTCTTTAAAATCTTGCAAAGCGCTAAAACGTTCATATATGTTTTTCTCTTCTTCGCGCGCACTTAACGGGCTTGCAAATTTCTTCACATCTTCCACTGTAATGCGTTGTTGGCCTAATATTACCAAGCGTTCTACCACATTGCGCAGCTCACGAATATTTCCATAATAATCCAATTTTTTAAGTTCATCTAAGGCTTGTGGCAAGAACATTTTTCTAGGAAAATTATTGTCTTCACACACTTCTTTTATAAACTTTTCGGCTAAAATTGGAATATCATCTTTTCTGTCATTTAACGAAGGCACATGAATTAAAATAACACTTAAACGATGGTATAAATCCATTCTAAAATTACCTCTCTCTATTTCGTGTAATAAGTTTTTATTGGTTGCTGCCACAACACGCACATCTACTTCTATGTCTTTATCGCCACCCACTCTGGTAATTTTTCCTTCTTGCAAAGCGCGCAAAACTTTGGCTTGAGCAGCCAAACTCATATCGCCTATTTCGTCTAAAAATAAAGTACCGCCATTGGCTTGTTCAAATTTTCCAATGCGTTGTTTAATGGCCGAAGTAAATGCTCCTTTTTCATGGCCAAATAATTCCGATTCTATTAAATCTGTTGGTATTGCTGCGCAATTAACTTCTACCAATTGGTTTTTATTTCGGTTACTTTTTTCGTGTAACCAAAGTGCTACCAATTCTTTTCCTGTTCCATTTTCGCCAGTAACTAAAACCCTTGCATCGGTTGGAGCAACTTTTTCAATGGTGCTCATAATGTTTTGAATAGCTGGGCTATCGCCAATCATTTCGCGGGTTTTGGTAACTTTTCTGCGTAAAACTTTTGTTTCAACAGTTAACGATTTTTTATCAATTGCATTGCGAAGTGTAATCAATAAACGATTCAAATCAGGTGGTTTTGAAATAAAATCATAGGCTCCTTTTTTGGTTGCTTCTACCGCAGTTTCAATGGTTCCATTTCCCGAAATCATAATAAAAGGAATGTCATCATCTATTTCTTGTGCACGGGTTAAAACTTCAATACCATCCATTTTAGGCATTTTTATATCGCATAAAACAGCAGCATATTCGCCTACTTCTAGTTTTTCTAAACCCTCTTCACCATTACTAGCTTCATCTACTTGGTAACTTTCGTATTCTAATATTTCACGTAAAGTATTGCGAATGGCTTTTTCATCGTCAATAATTAAAATTTTGCTCATTTTGTTTCAGTTAATTGGGTGCAATGTGAGCATTTTATTAGACACTAAAAAGCGTGTTGATATTTGGTTGATTTATTTAGGAAATGAAAATGATTTATGTAATTACATAAGTAATAAATTATATTTAGGTAGTGGTAATACTATTCTCATTAATTTTTGCTTTTGTTTTTGATATTTTGCACACATCAAATCCGTTAACAAGCGTTGCAGGTTTGGAATTGGTAATGCTAGGGAACACTACCCTAAATAGGCTTTTACTTTAAAAAAGATTTCAATATCTTTTTTAGTCATAGTATCATTTAATTTATGTTCGTTAATTTTATTTGTATAGAATTCCGAGATTTTTATATAATCAGGATTATTTGAAAGTTTTGCGGCTATTAATCCAACTACACTTCTTACCTGAAATCCTGCACAATGATAACTTTTCAAATCATCTAAACTTTGATTGTAAAGTTTATTTACCCCTTCAATACTTCCAAAATCATTTATATATCTTAAACCATATTTATTAAATAGATACTGAATTTCTAAATTAGCGTGCATTAAATCGGTCTCGTAGTTGAAAATTTGGTGCCTATCTTTTTTATTAAGTTGAAATTTCTCCCAACTAACAACTCCTAGATCATACCAATCTTTTAGTTCATTTAAATTCATAGAATAGGTAATACTTGCATACTCATTAAACATTTTCCAAATATCATTTATCTCTTTAATATTCACATTTACACTTGGCATAATTTGGACTTCATCAAACCAACTGTTAGTAGTAAACTGTAAAGTAGCATTAATATTATTATGTTCCTTTGATATTGAAAAACGATTTTTATTGATTTTGTAACCAATTTCATTACTAAATGGGGTCAATAAATCTAACAGTTTTGTTTTTACTTCTGATACTTTCATACTATAAAAATATTAATATTATTGGATTTTTGTTTCTATTGATTCAACTTTTTCTACTGTTTTTGATACTAACCCGCTGGTTTGGAATTGAAATATACTTTTTACTTTACCTATCATGAAACAAATGTATTAAATGGAGTGATGTTTTTTGCATTACAGTAATGTTTTTATCCAAAATCCCCTTGCAACCAAACTTTATAATAATATTACTTTGTATTTATAAAATTGCGTTTATTTTTGGTGTCGGTAAAAAAGCTACATGCGTTCAATAAAATATCTTTTAATTATACTGTTTTTGGGTTTAAATAATTCGTTATTTAGCCAAGGAATAAATACTACTTTTGGTCAAAACAGGGTTCAATATGGGCCGTTTGATTGGAACTATTTGCGCATTGAAAATTTTGATGCCTACTACTACAGTGGCGGCCGAGAATTGGCTACTTTTAGTTTAAAATATGTAAATGAAAGGCTTTCTATTTTAGAAGATAAATTGGAACATCCGCTAAGTGGACGAGTAGAAATAATTTGCTTCAATACTTTGTCTGATTTAAAACAAAGTAATTTTGGGATGGAAGATTTGGCTCAGAATACTGGTGGATATACACAGGTAAACAGCAATAAAATTTATGTGTATTTTAACGGTGATCATGCCGATTTTGCTAGGCAATTAAATGAAGGAATTGCCATGGTTTTAATCAATGAAGTGTTGTATGGTGGAAGTTTGCAAGAACGCATTCAAAATGCAGCTTTATTGAACTTACCCGAATGGTTCTTACATGGCCTAACTGCCTATATTAGCAAGGATTGGGATGCTGATATGGACAACAGAATGAAGGATGGAATTTTGACAAAAAAGTTCAAGAAGTTTAACCGTTTAAACCAAAAAGATGCGGTGTTTGCTGGCCACAGTATTTGGAAATACATTATAGATAATAACGAACGCCCAGAGGAAGTTATTAAGCAAGTAATTTATGCAGTTCGCGTTACCCGAAATTACGAAAGTGCATTGAGTTATGTATGCAACGATAAAAAGTTTAAACAAATTCAAAAAGATTGGTTTGAGTATTATCAAAAAATGTATAACCGCGAAGATGTAGGTAGGAATATGCCATTGGTTGATATAAAAATAAAACGCAGAGTAGCCCAATATATTCAACCACAAATGAAGGTTTCGAGTAAAGGAACTTATGTAAGTTTTACCAGCAATAAAAATGGTAAATACAAAGTTTGGTTATTGAATACTAAAACCAATAAATTAAAGAAAATTCTGAAAGGCGGGTTGAAATATTATCAGTTAGAATACGACTATAGTTTTCCAATTATTGCATGGCAACAAGGTGGCGATAAAGTGGCAATGGTTTATGAAAAAAGAGGAAAATTATTGCTAAAAACTTTGGATTTAACCAATAAAACCAAAGAAGTTTCTGAGTTTTTTAAGTTTGATAAAATAACTGGTTTTGACTACAGCGATAATGGGCGAACATTGGCGGTTAGCGCCATTAGGAAAGGACAATCAGATATTTTTACTTATGACATTCCGAGTAGAAAAGAAAGGCAAATTACCAACGATATTTACGATGATGCCAGCCCAAGATATACAGATGGTTCTAGCAAAATAATTTTCAGTTCTAATCGTCCAACCGATTCATTGAGCATGGGTGTAAATCCGAAGTTAGCCGATGACAATAACTACGATGTTTACTTGTATGATATTGATGAATCGCCAAAGACAAGAATGTTGAAACGATTGACCAAAACGCCTTATATCAATGAAATAAATCCGATAGAATATAAGCGAAATTACTATGCATATATCAGTGATTATAACGGAACAAAAAACCGATATGCTGCTAAATTGGATGAAGAGTATGATTATACAGCGGTGTATGTAAAGTATTTTGAATATACCGAAAAACCAATGGACACGCTGCTTTTTACCGAAAAACCAACTTGGAGCGGAACATCATTTACTTACCGAGGTAAAAGCATTGTGTTGGATAGCACAGTTGAAAAAATAGATACCGTTATTTACAATAAAGATTTGGTTTATACTTATCCGCTTACCAATTACCAAAGAGGAATTTTAGCTCACGATGTATCGGTTCAGGCCAAAACTACTTACGACTTAATGCTGTTTAACAACAAGTATTTTATAAAAATGAGTCCGCAGGAACGCAGCATTGAAGAAGCCAGCAAACCAATAGAAAGTTACCCAAATATGTTTAGGCTAAAAAGTGGTGTAACTAATAAACAATTTGTAAGTGGAGTAAAATGTTTTAGAAGTATTGCAGAGCAAATAAATTCTCCGGATACTTTTAGCAATGTAAAAATAGCACCTGTAGAAACGGATGAAAGAATACCGCAAGACACAACACAATTCTTTTTTATGAGTGAGTTTACACCCGAAGAATACAAGCGCCCAGCTTATATTATTATTCCAAGAGGATTGGCAAACGAAAGTTTGAAAAAAGGTTTGAAAATTAGTACGCCTAAGTTTTACGATATTACTTTTTTTGCCGACCAAGTGGTTACACAAATCGACAACTCAATTATAAATACTTTTTACCAGCCAATAGGCGGTGCTGCTGCGCAAATGTTCAATCCGGGTTTAAATGGAATGTTTAAATTAGGCATGATAGATTTGATGGAAGATTACCGATTTACAGGAGGTGTTCGTGTAAGTTTTGATGGAACAGGATTTGATTATTTTGCATCGTTCGAAACTTTGAAAAAACGACTAGACCAAAAGTTTGTTTTTTACCGCCAAAGCAGGAGTGGAGGAGTGGCAGAAAACGACAATGCTGTAAAAAGTTATAGCCACGAGTTAAGGTATATTTTAAAATATCCAATATCGCAAACCAGTAGTTTTAGGTTAAACTTATTTGGCAGAACAGACAGAGATATTTTAAGAGGATCGAGCAATGCAACATTAGAAATTCCTGATAGAGTTACCAATTGGTTGGGAGCAAAATTAGAATATGTTTATGATAACACACATCCACGCGGAATGAACCTTTGGAACGGAACAAGGTTAAAGGTTTTTTATGAACGCTATGCCAATTATGATGATTGGAACACGCAATTAAATGCGGTTGGTTTTGACGCCAGGCATTACGAAAAAATTCACAGACAAATTATTTGGTGTACTCGCCTAACAGCAAATTCATCGTTTGGGCCAGCCAAAGTGGTGTATTATTTGGGAGGAGTTGAAAACTGGATTGTACCAAGGTTTAACAATGAATCGAGCACATCAACCACCGAAAATTATGTGTTTCAAGCACTGGCTGCAAACATGCGTGGTTTTGAACAAAACATTAGAAACGGAAATAATTTTGCTTTGTTAAATACCGAAATACGTATTCCTATTTTTCAATATGCTTTCAATCGTCCTTTGAGAAGTGCATTTTTAAATAACTTCCAAATAGTTCCTTTCTTTGATTTGGGTTCCGCTTGGATAGGTACAAATCCGTATAGCGATGACAATACTTTTAACCAAAAAACCATCAATGTAACTCCTGTTTTAGCACGTGTAACTAACGTTCGCGACCCACTAGTGGCAGGCTTTGGAGGTGGATTAAGAACAGTTTTGTTAGGTTATTTTATTCGCTTTGATACTGCTTGGGGTATTCAAGATGCCGAAGTTGCCAAAAAACCAATTTACTATTTTGCATTAGGATTAGATTTTTAGTAGAGACGCGATGCTTCGCGTCTCCCAATATTTTAAACGCAATAAATTGCGTCTGTGAACATGAGACAAGGCATGCCTTGTCTCTACGATTTCCCGCAAATGTTCTGAATCAGGATTAGGTTGATTAAAAGATTTACAGGATTTATTAGTTCGGAGATCTGCGGTATTTTTGCATGGTGTAGAAACGCGATGCTTTGCATCTCCCAATATTTTAGAAACAAGGCCTTGCGTCTCTAAGATTTCCCTAACCAATCAACTATTCAACAAATCAATCCTATCAACCATTCAACAAACCAAACTAAAAACCAAAAGCCTATCATTTATCAGCTATTTATTTTTAAACGATATGCCTTACATTTGCTCAAAAATTAAAGTATAAAAAATTATTTGACATGGATTTATTTGAAAAACTAAAAAGCAAACCGGGCCCACTTGGCCAACATGGTGATGACAGTTATGGTTACTATATGTTTCCAAAACTAGAAGGTGAAATTGGACCAAGAATGATGTTTAGAGGAAAAGAAAAACTAAATTGGAGCTTGAACAATTATTTAGGGTTAGCAAATCATCCTGAAGTGAGAAAAATAGATACTGAAGCTACTGCACAATATGGTTTAGGTTACCCAATGGGTGCACGAATGATGAGCGGAAACAGCACAAATCACGAACAATTAGAACGTGAATTAGCTGCTTTTGTTGGCAAACCTGATTCAATATTATTAAACTTTGGTTACCAAGGAATGGTTTCGGCCATCGATTGTTTAGTAGATAGACATGATGTAATTGTGTATGATGCCGAAAGCCACGCTTGTATTTTAGATGGTGTTCGTTTGCATATGGGTAAACGTTTTGTTTACACGCATAATAACATGGAAAGTTTAGAAACTCAGTTAAAACGTGCCGAAAAAATGGTAGCTGAAACTGGTGGTTCTATTTTGGTAATTACCGAAGGTGTTTTTGGAATGACTGGTGCTCAAGGAAATATTAAAGCCATTGCAGAGTTAAAGAAAAAATATAGCTTCCGTTTATTTGTTGACGATGCTCATGGTTTTGGAACCATGGGTAAAACTGGTGCAGGTGTTGGAGAAGAACAAGGAGTAATGGATGCTATTGATATTAACTTTGGTACTTTTGCTAAAAGTATGGCAGGAATTGGTGGTTTTATAGCTGGCGATAATTTAGTAATAAAGCATTTGCGTTATAATATGCGCTCTCAAATTTTTGCTAAAAGCTTACCAATGCCAATGGTTATTGGTGCTTTAAAACGCCTTTCGTTGTTACGCGATCATCCTGAACATAAAAACAATTTATGGAACATAGTAAATGCGTTGCAAAGTGGCTTAAAAGCGAAAGGATTTAATATTGGTGTAACCACAACTCCGGTAACGCCTGTAGTACTTAACGGAACCATTCCTGAAGCTACCGCCATTACGCATGAATTAAGAGAAACATTTAATATTTTTTGCTCTATTGTGGTTTATCCGGTGGTGCCAAAAGGAATGATTATTTTACGTTTAATTCCAACTGCTGTTCATACCCTTGCCGATGTAGAAGAAACCATTGC
>JBMOGB010000172.1:0-8252 GCA_049318585.1 Bacteroidia bacterium
CAACAAAACCAAGATACCAAAAAGCTAGAAGCAGAAATAGACCAAATGGTTTATAAACTATATGAACTAACCGCAGAAGAAATAAAAATAGTAGAAGGAGAATAAATATATGCAAATTAAAAAAAACTGGTTTATGATAGAAATTAATCAATCGGAAACAGAAGAATTGGAAATGTATTTAAGCACCATATACCATGGGAATAAATATACTGAATATAGTTTTGATTTATGTAAATCAAAAGAAAACAAATACCCTAAAGTGGAGTATTATATTACAGCAAATGGAACAACTTTACACGACTTTATAAGTAAAAGGTTTAATATAATGTCCTGTGAAATTCCTGATCCAGAACTTCTAGGCAGTTACATGAGTTTCAAATAAAATAACTTCATACTAAACAATCGTTAGTATCTTTTTTGTGTTTTTATTGACAATCGGCTAGCTGATTTTATTCGTAGCGAAAAGCTTGTAAATAGTAGGTAAATACCATAATCAACAAACTTTGTCAAAGTAAAAAAACTTTGACAAAGTAGCGAGCGGGAACACTTTGTCAAAGTTCAAGACTTTGACAAAGTTAAAAGAAAACGATAAAAGGAAAATCCTGATTCAGACAAGTGCGGGGAAATCTGTGTAATCTGTGGCAAAAGTTAAAACCACCCCGGTCTTTGACCACCCCTCAAAAGGGGAATTTATTTACGTAAACATTTGAATTTATTTGTGAAATCTGTGGCTATATTTATCAATCATGTAAATCCTTCAATCAAAATAATCCTGATTCAGACATGTGCGGAAAAATCTGCGTTTATCTGTGTAATCTGCGGGCAAAACTTAAAAAAACACCCCGGTCTGCTGCCGATAGCTATCGGCACACCCCTCGAAAGGGGAATTTGCTTACGTTACCATTTGAAAATGCGTTTATAGTTGAAATCTGTGTTATCTGTGGCTAAAACAAAAAAACCACCCCGGTCTGCTGCCGATAGCTATCGGCACACCCCTCATTTCGACAAGCTCAATGACCGGGAATTTATTTACGTAAACATTTGAATTTATCTGTGAAATCTGTGGCTATATTTATTAATCATGTTAATCCTTCAATCAATATAATCCTGATTCAGACAAGTGCGGAAAAATCTGCGTTTATCAGCGTAATCTGCGGGCAAAACTTAAAAAAACACCCCGGTCTGCGACCACCCCTCGAAAGGGGAATTTGCTTACGTTACCATTTGAAAATGCGTTTATAGTTGAAATCTGTGTTATCTGTGGCTAAAACAAAAAAACCACCCCGGTCTGCTGCCGATAGCTATCGGCACACCCCTCATTTCGACAAGCTCAATGACCGGGAATTTATTTACGTAAACATTTGAATTTATCTGTGAAATCTGTGGCTATATTTATTAATCATGTTAATCCTTCAATCAATATAATCCTGATTCAGACAAGTGCGGAAAAATCTGCGTTTATCAGCGTAATCTGCGGGCAATATTTAAAAACCACCCCGGTCTTTGACCACCCCTCAAAAGGGGAATTTGCTTACGTTACCATTTGAAAATGCATTTATCAGTGAAATCTGTGTTATCTGTGGCTAAAACAAAAAAACACTCCGGTCTTTTGTCGATAGTTATCGGCACACCCCTCATTTCGACAAGCTCAAAGACCTGGAATTTGCTTACGTAAACAATCGGAAAATTTTAAAAGGTTGGCATAAATATGTCAACTTTTTTTATGCAAATTGTTTTTAAAAACTAAACAAATTATATCTTTTAGGTTTTATCATTTTAACTATTTTGCAACCCAATTGAAAACGCACGAAATGTATATGCAGCGCTGTATTGAACTAGCTCAAAATGGCGCTGGTTCAGTATCACCCAATCCTTTGGTGGGTTGTGTTTTAGTTCATAACAATAATATTATTGGCGAAGGTTGGCATATGCAATATGGACAAGCTCATGCCGAAGAAAATGCCATTAACTCTGTTAAACAAAAGCATTTATTGCCACAAGCAACGCTTTATGTAAACCTAGAACCTTGCAATCATTTTGGAAAAACGCCTCCATGCGCTGATTTAATTATAGCGCATCAAATAAAAAAAGTAGTGGTTGGAATGGTTGATCCGTTTGAAAAAGTAGCTGGGCAAGGAATTCTAAAACTGAAAGCGGCTGGAATAGAAGTGGAAGTTGGAATTTTAGAAAATGAATGTCAATTTTTAAACAGACGTTTTGTAAAATATGTAACACAGCAAAAACCCTATATTATTTTAAAATGGGCGCAAACATTTAACGGTTATATAGCTCCTGATGCTACAAAAATTAGTGCGAAGGAATTTGAAATTCAACGTCATATTACAGATAGAATTGTACAACGATTGGTTCATAAATGGCGAACACAAGAAGATGCAATTATGGTAGGAACAAACACGGCTTTGTTCGATAATCCTGCATTAAATGCAAGAGAATGGACTGGCCGAAACCCAACAAGAATAGTATTAGACAAAAATTTGCGTTTACCAATTGATTTAAAATTATTCGATAAAAGTGAACCCACAATTGTATTTACAGCACAAAAAAAAGAGTCGGAACATAACTTAACATTTATACAATTAGATTTTGAAAAAGATTGGATAAACGAAATGCTAAATGAATTGTATAAACAAAAGATTCAGAGTGTAGTGATAGAAGGTGGAACTCAATTATTAAATGCTGTAATAGCCAATAAAATATGGGATGAAGCCATTGTATTTACATCGTCAAAAACCATAAATGACGGAATAAAAGCACCGCTAATTTATGGCAATAAAATTCAACAAGAAAACATTGATGGGGTAATTATGAACGTACTTTTAGCCAATAAAAACTAACAAAAATCCCATCAATGATATTTTTACTTTTAAGTATTTTAGCATCTACCATTACCGTAAGTTTTTTCAAAATTTTTGAACGTGTAGGCGTAAATACTTTACAAGGCATAATTTTCAACTATGTAACTTGTGCTATTTTAGGAAATATATTTACCACAGAAACACCAGTTATTTTAACTAATTTTTACCAGCAAGATTGGTTTCCTTACACACTTTTATTGGGTTTTTTGTTCATCAGTATATTTTTTGCAATTGGCGAAACTTCACAAAAAATGGGCGTTTCGGTAAGCATGGTTTCAGCTAAACTTTCGGTAATAATGCCCATTATTTTTGCTTTGTTATTTTTTAAAGAAAGTCTTTCTTTTTTTCAAATTAGCGGAATAGTATTGTCGCTGTTTGCTGTATATTTTATTAGCAGAAAACACAATGATGGAAGTACAAAAACCAAAAACTTATGGGTGCTTCCAGCAATTGTTTTTGTTGGTAGTGGCATCATTGACACTACTTTAAATTTTATTCAGAAGCAATTTATTCCTGCAGTAAGTGAAGCTTATGTAATTACCACGGTTTTTAGTTTTGCATTTGTTTTTGGGGCTATTTATTTAACTTACTTAGTAGTTTTTAAAAATGAAAAAATAGCTTTTAAAAATGTTTATTGGGGTTTTTTGTTAGGCATTCCAAACTATTTTAGCATGTTGTTTTTAGTTAAAACATTGAGTTATTTTCCTGCTGCTAGTGCAACTATTTTCCCCATCAATAATATTGGGATTGTGGCGGTAAGCACATTGGTTTCAGTATGGTTTTTTAAAGAAAAACTGAATTCAAAAAACATCATCGGTTTGGTTTTATCACTGGCATCTATCGCCTTGATTTCAATAAAATTTTAGGTTTACATTATGTTATTTACCGATACTTATTTAACCATCGAAAGTAATTCGCAAGGCGAATTTAAAGACAAAGGCAGTAAGTTTATTGGTTTTGCTTATGCCATAAAAACAGAAGAGGAAGGCAAAGAAATAATAAAGCAGTTAAAGAAAGATCATCCACAAGCTAACCATCATTGTTGGGCTATGGTGCTAGGAGCAAACAAAGAATTTCAGAAAAGTACAGACGACAGAGAACCTGCAAACACAGCTGGTAAACCAATATTAAGAGCCATTTTGCAAAAAGATTTAACTTATGTTTTGGTAGTGGTAGTAAGGTATTTTGGAGGAAAATTATTAGGTGTTCCTGGTTTAATAAATGCCTATCATGGGGCAGGAATAGAAGCAATAAACAATGCAACTATAAAAGAAAAACAAGTAATTGAACAATACGAAGTAGAAGCAGAATTTATATTGCACAATCAATTGTACAAGGTTGGTAAAAACAATGGAATTAAATTATATCCCAATAACCATTTAAACACAAACAGTTTTATATTTGAAGTGAGAAAAGCCAAAGCCGATGAGGTATTAAAGCAACTCAAAGAAGCGGGAATTTTACAAATAATATTTAAAGGAATTATATGAGAATTTTAAAACAAGCCAAAGGCATGAAACTACTATTATTATTAAGCATTATTTATGCTCCATTTGCCATTGCGCAGCAAAGTAATTTTGCTAAATATTTAGGCAATAAATCGGCAAAATTATTTATTCCTACTCAAACTATTAGCCTGAATAATGCTAACACTTTGGGTAAAACAAACATAGATTTAAGCAGCGTTGCAAAGCAATATTTACTTGACAATACAAAGGAATTACAGGTTGAAAATTGCAATTTAAAACTCACCAATTCTTACCAAAGTTTAGTAGGAATGCATTACCAATTTATTCAAATTTTTAACGGTTCAGAAATTTACCAATCGAATATAAAAATAGCGGTAAATAATAAAGCAGAAATTATAAATATTATCAATGATTTAGCAGATTTAAGGAACAAAAATCTTCCTATAAATACGTTAGCTAATAATCAATTTTGGACATTTGATGGTGCTAATTTAGTACCAAGTAAAAAAAGTTTTTTTGGTAATACAGAACAAATTTTCACAGTAGAAAATCAATTGATTTATGAAAACATAAAAAGCTTAAGCAAAGGAAAAACAGATACCAATGTTTTGGTAAAAATATTTAACCCCGATCCGCTTACTACCGCTAGAAGTGAGTATGTAGCGCCATATTTAAACTATAATAAATTAGATACTCCAGCATTAAACAATGAAAGAAAAGATTTGCTTTTAGGTTTAAAAATAGATTATGAAGGTAATTACTTAGCCGAGAACAAATATGTTTTAATTAAAGACATTTTTGCGCCAAACGTGGAACCATTTTCTACCAAATACAAAGACAGTTTAATAGTTACCAGAAATACCGATATTTTTAAACAAGAAATGGTTTTGTACCATATCAAACATTTTCAAGAGTATATTCAACGATTAGGATTTACCAATATTCAAAACCAACTTTGGGTGGATGCATTGGGTGATTTTGGCGAAAATTCTCATTTTGAATTTGGAGATCAAGATCCTTATTTAATACTAGCTGTTGGTGGAATTCCAGATGCCGAAGATGCCGATGTAATCATACACGAATATGGACATGCTACTGCATTTTATATAGCTCCAAATACCATTGATGGGGAAGAAAGAATTGGCATAGATGAAGGCAATAGCGATATTTTAGCAGTAATTTATTCAAGAAAATTAAGTGATTATAATTGGCGAAAAGTTTTTAATTGGGATGGCAATCAAACTTGGAACGGCAGAACAACTTTAAACAATAAAAATTATAAAGACGATTTTGTGTTGGAACGTTATGGCTTAAGTGCCATTTGGAGTGGGGCTGTTACCGATTTTGCTGAACAAATAGGTTTAGACACAACTGTTACTTTGTTGCTTACAGCGATGGCTTCGATGCAGTCAAATATGAAAATTCCAGAGTTTGCACAATTATTTATTCAAGCCGATAGTTTGTTGTATAACAAATACCATTATTCAGCTATAAAAAATTCTTTCTTCAATCGTAAATTGATTCCATCAGTTTCTATTGATGAAGTTTTTGATGGCTCATTGATAAAGTTAGTAAATTCACAAGGGTTTGCTGCTTCAAATGAGCCTTTAATTATTGAAGTTCCAAGTACTGAAAAGTACCAAGTTTTGGTTTACAATTTACAAGGAAAACAGGTTTTGGAATATAACAACCAACAGGTTTCAACTTCAATAAATTCTGAATTATTAAATGCAGGTTTGTATATAATAAATATTGCCGCTGGCAACAAAAATTACAATTTTAAAATAGCCAAATACTAAACAGAATTTTCGCATGGGTAAAACAGTTTTAATTACAGGAGTAACAAAAGGAATTGGTAGAGCATTGGCCGAATTATTTGCTGCAAATGGATTCAATATTGCGGGCTGCGCACGCAATGAAAAGGAAATAAATACATTTAAGGCCGAGCTTTGGAACACTTATGAAAATCAACGATTTTTGATTGCCTCTGTTGATGTAAGCGATAAAATAGCTGTGCAAGCTTTTGCCAGTGATGTGCTGTTAGAATTTGAAACCATTGATGTATTAATTAACAATGCTGGTGTGTTTATTCCGGGTACAATTTTAGGCGAAGAAGATGGCATTTTTGAACTACAAATAAATACTAATTTGGCAAGTGCTTATCATTTAACGCGCGAAATAGTGCCAAGTATGAAAGCCAATAAAGCAGGTTTTATTTTCAATATTTGTAGTACTGCAAGTATCAAAGCTTACCCTAACGGTGGCAGTTATTGTATAAGCAAATTTGCCTTGCTTGGCATGACCAAAGTATTGCGTGAAGAATTAAAAGAAGACCAAATAAAAGTAACCGCCATTATTCCTGGAGCAACTTTAACTAGTAGTTGGGAAGGAACCGATTTGCCTGCAGAAAGATTTGTGTTACCTAAAGATGTAGCCGATGCTATTTGGAGTATTTATAATTTATCGGGAAATACTGTAGTAGAAGAAATGATTATCCGTCCGCAATTAGGCGATATTGGATAAAAAAATACAACAAAAACTTTGAACCTACGTTGTAACTGTAAATTAAAAATAATATGAAAATATCAAAACAATTCATTGGTAAAAAATTTACCATCATCATTTGCTTGGCTTTGCTAGGCAATATGGCAAATGCACAGTACTATTTTAAATACTCAGCACTAAACAATTATGACTACTATGGAAACACAGGAAAAATGTTTGAAAATACTGATTATAAAAAGTTGGGTGTAAAAGAAGTTATTACCAAAAATGTTGAACCTAAATCAAATAAGGTTATTTCAACAGGAATAAATTTAGTAAATGCTTATGGAATTAGTTACCAATTTCTAAATTTAAATAAAAAAGGAATATTGACCTATTCAAATAATTATCATTTTATAGATAGTGTGCATTACGATAAAAGATTAATCGTATATAAAATAGATTCGTCTGTTATGATAAATGTATTTAACGACAAAAAACTAATAACCGAAGTTCAGTATTTTAATAAAAAGAAAGAAAAAAGAAGTTTTGCAAAACACACATACAACGAAAATAATAAAATAGCTAGCATAACTTGGTGTAATAAAAAAGGTGCTGAAAGCTACAGGTACGAATACCAATATTTTGAAAATGGTTCAAGAAAAACTACCAGTGAATTTGATAAAGGAAAGCTAAAAAAAGTATATAATTATACATGCTTACCAATGGGAACAGTCGAAAAAAAAGTAAGTCAACAGAATATATGTAAAAAAAGAACTTATAATCCAGATAGCTCATACTTCGAAATTTTTGAAGGAATGGATAACAAAGGAAAATCTTCTCGTAAAATTATAAAATACAGCAAAGACAGTACTGCAAAAGAACAAGTTTTTTATGATAACAACGATAAAGAAACGATGGAATTTGTATATGAAAAAGGCAATAACAATTCGCAAAAAACTTATTTTTATTACAAAGGAAAGTTGAAAGAAGTTTCTGCCTCAACTAAAAATAAAAATGGCTTGATTGAAAGCTATACTGTAACCAACGGAAACGGAAAAGTTAAAAGTAATACCACATACGAATACAATTATTTTTAATTGATTTGCAAAGACTAAAACTTTCAAGCGTTTTTAGCCTACTTTTTGTCTATTACCCCCAAATACCCATATAATTTAGTCCAACCGATTGCTATCGGGTCTACTTGTTCTTTTTCATCTATACTTCTTCAAAAAATATTTCCATAACTAATGCTATTAAACAATTTTTGTTCATTGTCTTGATAAAAAATTACTTCGCATCTTTGGCCTAAATTATAAGAGCATTTGGTATTACACAAATTATAACTCTTATAAAAAACAAAAACCCTCCTTTTGAGGAGGGCACTGAAAAAGTAAGGCTTTTTACAAAAATTTAGAATTAG
>JBMOGB010000173.1:0-8245 GCA_049318585.1 Bacteroidia bacterium
TTTTCTCCACTTTCCTCCACTTTTGTGCATAAATGAGCTTTTTTTATATTCACATATTGCTTAAAAGAAATCAACAATGTCGCAATTACCTAAGGCGGATAACGTGAATAACCCATTTTGTAAACTTTTCAACAAAACCCACTTTCAAATCTTGAATTTTAAATAAACTTCAATTTTGGAATTTTAAAATGCATTTTAGAAACTATAATTGCGCTATGAAAAACAATATTTTCAACCTACTTATTTTCATTTTCATAGCTGCTATTCCAATGGTTCAATGGAACGCAGCAATAGATGCTACCATGCTTTCAAGACAAATATGGTTTACTGTTTTTGTTATTACATGTTCAATTGCATTGCTTTTAGCTAAAAAAAACGAGGTGGTTTTTACTCCTATTCATTGGTTCATGCTAATAATTACAGCACTTTGCGGGTTTTCTGTTTTGTATGCTTTTAATTATGCTGAAGCTATTTATACTTTCAATAAATTTTTGCTTTATACCAGTATTTTTATGGTGCTTTTAGCAATGTTGCAAAACAATTTGATTGACCTAAAAACAATAAGTAAAGGTGTTTTATTGTTTGTAATTGTTGCATGTGGTTATCAAATTTTCGAGCTTTATACCAAAGGAAATTTACGGTTATTAGAAGGCAAAAAATTATATGAAATAAACAGTCTTTTTGGACATAAAAACCTTTTTTCTTCCATTATTTTCCTATGTTTTCCGTTTTTGATTTATTTAATAATTAAAGAAAACAAATGGATAAAAATTATATCAATTACAATTTCAATTATTGCTTTAGCATTATTGGTTTTTATTCAAACAAAAGCCGTTTTATTGGCCATTATTATTGGCGGTGGAATGAGTATTTTGGTATTATTTAATAGTTTAAAAATAAACAAAAACATAAAAATTAGTAGCATTGTAAGTTTACTTTTTATGCTTGTTTTATTGGGTTATTTAGGTAAAAATAAACTCACTTTACTTAGTAATAACGACACTGTTCAAGAGCGGATTTTGCTTTGGACCAATACTTGGCAAATGATAAAAGAAAATCCAGTAGCTGGTGTTGGTGGTGGAAATTGGCAAGTGTTTTTTCCTAAATACGGATTGCAAAATTTTATGCAAACTAACTATTTAATTAGCGATGGTTATACTACTTTCCAAAGGCCACATAACGATTTTTTATGGACTTGGAGTGAGTTGGGAATTTTAGCTTTGTTGGCATATATTTCAGTTTTTATTATTGCATTTATTTATGCAATTAAAAATATTCAGCAAGAAACTGATACAAATAATAAGATTATAAATGCTGGTTTTTTGATGACCATCATTGGTTATGTTTTCATATCATTGGTTGATTTTCCTTTAGAACGTAGCGAGCACCAATTCTTTATTTTGCTAATCATTGCAATGGTTTGCAAACAATTTTTTACCAAAAACAAAACACCAAAAAGCGTTCCATCAAAATGGATTTTGTTATCAATAATTGTTGTAAACTTATTTAACTTATTTGTATTTGTAAAGCGAACTCAAGCAGAAACTCATGCACATCAAATGTTGTTGGCACATAACAAAAACAATTGGAATTTAATGATTAAGGAAGCTAAAAAAGCTAACAATGAATATTTCACAATCGACAACTTTTCAATTCCATTAACGTGGTATGCAGGTGTGGCTTATTCGGCATTAGGCGATAATAACAATGCAAAATTGGAGTTTGAAAATGCATATGAAATAAACCCATATCAAATTCATGTATTGAACAATATTGCTTCCATTAATGAAATGGAAGGCAAACACGATTTAGCAATAAAATATTATAATGAAGCATTGGCTATTTCACCAAGTCAACCAGATGCATTATTGAATAAAAGTGCTGCATTATTTAATATGGGTAAAATTGATGAAGCATTTCTAGGCATTTTAAAATTCAAATACGATGAAAGTAACACGCAATTCAAAACCTATTATTTAGCAATTGCGAAAGCAAAATTTGAAAAAGAAATTGAAATTTCAAAAGCAACTAATTTACCTATAAAATTGTCTGACTTAAAAAATGACACAATACTTTTAAATAAATTCGATTCATTAAAAAGCTTTTACATACATTTGCCATAACTAAAACCAAAACCAATGAAAACAAAAATTACATTTACCTATTTATTATTCCTTTTAACATTTGGTAGTTTTGCTCAAACCATAACTATAAATCCTACAAGTGGAAACCGAGGGCAAAGGCTAGCAGTATCTATTACTGGCTCTGGAACTAATTTTGCTCGGGGTTCAAATACCATTACATTTATTAAACAAGGTAGTGCTACTTCAGCAGTTAATATTTCAAACCTTTCAGTTTTAAATAATAATATTATAGGTGGATTTATAAACATAGCAGCTAACGCACCTGTTGGAGCTTATTCTGTTAGAATAACAAATCCTCAAAACACCACCATTAACTTAACAAATGGTTTTTCTGTAACACAAGCCACTCCAAGTTTATTAGCAATAGCTCCAAATACTGCCACACAAGGACAAAGTTTGGCGGTTTCTATTACTGGAGTGAACACCAATTTTAACAGTGCAAGTAATACAGTTGTTAAATTTTTTAGCCAAGGAACTGAGTCGTTTGATATTTACGAAATTTACAATACACCATTTGGAAATACTTTGCTAACTGCTAATATTCTAGTTAGTCCATTAGCTCCACTAGGTGTTTATTCGGTTGGAGTAGAAAATGAAATAGATGGCTTAGTAATGTTAAACAATTCGTTTACAGTGGGAGTTAGTAATAAATCTATTACCAGCATAACACCAAACCGAGGCAAACAAAACGAAACTTTAACTGTTACAATAACAGGAGTAAATACACAATTTAACACAGGGAGTCCAACCTTATATTTTATAAAACAAGGTAGTCAAACATCGGATATTGAAGCTTTAAGTTTTACAGCTACTTCGGCTACTTCGGCTAGTGTACAATTAAGTATAATGCCAAATGCAAATATTGGATTATACGATATAGTTTATTTCAACTTAAACGAGGGAACGATTTACAAACCAAATATTTTTACTGTTGATTTAGCAATTGGAATGAATGAAATAACAGAAAACACCACCAAAATATATCCTAATCCTGCTAAAAACTTATTGAATATTGAAAGCAAAAATAACATCACAAACATTCAGATTTTTGATTTAATGGGTAAAGAAATTTTGAATAAAATACCTGAAAAACAAACACAAAATCTTCAATTGGATTTAACCCAAATAGAAATTCCAAAAGGAATTTATTTTATAAAAGTTCAAAGCTTGGAAGGCTTAGTAACAAAGAAAATTGTTATAGAATAAATCTTGTTAAAAGACCTGACAAGTTTTAAAAAAACGGGTCATGTCTTTTTTATGAATTTATTAACAAATGCAATACCTACATTTGATTTAACTTAAATACATAAAATTATGAAAACTAAAATTCAAACAAGCATTTTATTCCTGGCAATAAGCCTTGGACTGTTCGCACAAAGCGTTACCATCAGTCCTAACAAAGCTTCGGCTGGACAAACATTTGCAGTTACCATTTTAGGTAAAAATACAGCTTTTTTAACGGGTGTAAACACCATTGATTTTGTTGTTAGTAGTAAAATAACTCCAGATGCTATTTTTACTAACCAAACGGTAGTTAATGATTCTGTAATTACAGGTACTGTTACTATTTCAAATACAATACCTAATCCTTATGGTTTTTCTTTACGAATTTCAAATACCATTAACCCGCCAATTAATTTATTAAGCGGCATATCAATTCCGGATGCGGACACCATTATTCCAAGATTATATCCAGTAAGTATTTTAGGTAGTTTAAATCTTGGCGGAGGAGGATATTTCAAGATTGGAGGTAAAAATACTCATTTGGCAACTGCTAAAAATAATATTATTAAATTTTATAAATATGGTGTTGAAAGTAATAATATAAGCATTTCAAATATTATGGTTGAACCAACTTTAATTCCTTATGAATTAAGAGTATATGTGATTATTGATATCAAAACTAAACCTGGCTTTTATGCTATAAGTATAGAAAATGAAATTGATGGTAAATTATTTATAGATAGTGCTTTTGCTATTACAAATCCTAATGCAATGCTTATCAATTCAATTGATCATAGATACGCAAAAAGAAATGAAGTGAAAGATGTTTACATGATAGGTGTTGGTACTCAATTTAAAACAAATCCTCCTACCATTTTATTTACTAAAAACAATATTATTTCAAAAGAAATAGAAGTGGTAAGTATTACTGCACAAAATGATGCAAATGCAACTGTTCGATTAAATGTGAAACCAACAGCAGAAATGGGAAATTACAATATTGCTTATTTTTATCCATCAGATTTAGACACCATGTATTTGAAAAATTATTTTGCCATATTAGCTGCTGCTGGAACTAATGAAATAGCTGAAAATACTACCAAAATATTCCCAAATCCTGCTAAAAACTTGTTGAATATTGAAAGTAAAAACGTCATTTCAAGCATTCATATTTTTGATTTAATGGGAAAAGAAATTTTGAATAAAACTCTTGAAAAATCAACACAAAACCTTCAATTGGATTTAACCCAAATAGAAATTCCAAAAGGAATTTATTTTATAAAAGTACAAAGCTTGGAAGGCGTGGTAACTCAGAAAATTGTAATAGAATAAATCAATTAAAAAGAACTGACGGGTTTTTGAAACCTGTCAGGTATTAACAATAAAAAGAAAATGGTTCAATATCATTTTCGATAAATAGCATAAAATATGCACCGTTAAATTATGAAAACTAAAATTCCTATAAGTATATTTTTTATGCTATTCAGCTATTGTATTTATGCTCAAAATACAGTTTCAATAAGTCCAAATAATGCAAACCGAGAACAAAATTTACCTGTAACAATTACTGGCTTAGGAACTAATTTTGCACGTGGATCAAATACCATAACTTTTATAAATCAAGGTAGTTCAACAATTGCACTAGCTATAACAAATATTATTGTTTTAAATAATGAATTGATGGTGGGTTATATAAAAATATCGCCAACAGCTCCTACTGGAAATTATTCATTTAATGTTATAAATCCTCAGAATATAACAACCAATACAGTAAATGGATTTACTGTAAATAAAAAACCAAGTTTACTTTCGGTTGCACCAAATACAGCTATACAAGGGCAAAGTTTAAATGTTACCATTACTGGCATAAACACAAATTTTAGTAATACATATAACAAGCTTAAATTTTTCTCACAAGGAACAGAATCATTTGATTTTTATTACGATATTACAATGCTAATCAGTAACAATATAATTTCATATCATACTACTGTGAGTCCTTATGCACATACTGGTATATATTCAATTGGGGTTGAAAATGAAATTGACGGTTTGGTTATGTTAGAAAATTCTTTTAACGTAATTTCAAACAACAAATCAATTTCAAGTATTTCACCAAACAGAGGTAAGCAGAATGAAACTTTAACAGTTAGCATTACAGGAATAAACACACAATTTAATACTGGAAGTCCTACCATTTATTTTATGAGACAAGGAAGCCCTACATCGGATATTGAAGCAATAAGTTTTTATGCTACTTCGGCTACAGTAGCAAATGCACAAATTAGAATAGCTTCAAATACCGACTTAGGATTATATGATATTGGCTATTTTAACTTAAACGATGGAACAGTTTTTAAACCAAACGCTTTTACAGTTGACCTTGAAAATAGTATAAATGAAATAACTAAAAACATCACCAAAATATTCCCAAATCCTGCTAAAAACTTGATGAATATAGAAAGCACAAATAATATTTCAAGCATTCATATTTTTGATTTAATGGGGAAAGAAATTTTTGATAAAATACCTGAAAAACAAACACAAAACCTTCAATTGGATTTAACCCAAATAGAAATTCCAAAAGGAATATATTTTATAAAAGTTCAAAGCTTGGAAGGCTTGGTCACACAAAAAATTGTTATAGAATAAATCAATTAAAAAGAACTGACGGGTTTTTGAAACCTGTCAGGTCTTTTTGTTAATTAATAAAAATATTAGCACTAAAATATGAAAAACACAATGAAATTGATAGTACTAATAGCAATTGTATTTATTAGCAATTGTAAGCGCCAAGAGCCACCAATTCCATCTCATCCACCTTATAAAAGTTTTTCAGCTTTAGAGCTAGTTTGGCGCACAAAGCTATCTGATTCAATTAATACCAAAGTATTTGATATATTTCCTACAAAAAATAGCGAAGGAGATATATTTTTTTCTAGCAATTATTATTTAAAAAACGAACATAGTTTTATATTAATTGATGGAAAAACAGGTGTATTAAAGTGGGAAGTATTTCCGTTTTTAGGATCCAATGAAAATCCGTTTTTTAGCCAAAAACCATATTTATTAAACGATGTTCTTGTATTCCATACTCAAAATTATATTTATTCATTAAGCACTGTTACTGGCCAAATACTTTGGAAACAAAGCACAAGTATTATGAATGGTACATATGATATCTTTCACGATAATGATAAGTACATTTATTTTGCAACAGAAATAAAAAAACCGGGAATTATAGAAAATGAAATTTATAGAACAAAATACAATGATTTGAATTGGGAATTAGTAACCAAAATAATTGATTCTTCCAACTATTATAACGCAGGAAATACATTAACATTCACTCATAATATGAAAGAAGAATCGTTATTGATTTTAGAAAAAGATTTAGAGGTTAATTATAAAAATGTACTGAGTAGATTTTATTGTTATAATATTACTTTAGGTAAAATGCAGTGGGTTACTGAACTAAAAGACAAAGTAATACAATTTGAAAATTCTTATCCAGGAAAAATAGAATGTAATAACCAAAATGTAATTTTTACTTGGCTAAACTATAACTTTTCTGTATCTGCTGTTTGTGCTTTAAAACTGGAAGATGGGAGTTTAGCATGGGAAAATATTGATTCAATTTCAGGTTTTAATTTTGATTTCAATTTTTTTATTTACAACAAAAATAATATTATTAGAAATGATGCAGTAAAATCGCTAAATAGTTTAACAGGAAGTGAGAACTGGATTTCAAAATATAACTATAATGAATACACTAAAATTATTTTTAAAAACTACTTGTTTTCAACTGGAAGAAGTTATTTATCTGTTTATGATTTAAACAACGGTAATCAAGTATTTAATAATTCTGTTTCTTTACCAGGTTGGAGTATTCAAGGCAAGGTTGCTATTAGTGAAGACAACCGTTTGCTTTATTTTAAAGATGAACTTTATTTGAATTGTTTTAAACTTCCATCAGAAATTATTTACTAATGAAAAAGCTACGTTATATTACTATTTTAGTGCTAATGCAATTTACTCAATTGCTAAATGCACAAACCAAATATTCAAATTTGTTAGTGTTTTCGCCTTATATTACAAATGATTTGGGAAACAATCAATTTCCATTAGATTTTTATAATGGCAAAGATTATGGATATGGTTCTAGCTACTATTTTTCACCAATTAATGCAATATTTAGCAAATGGCAATTAAATATAAAATACAAAACAATAATAGAAAAAAACTGGTGTGTTGTTGGTCAGTTTGGAATAAGTTCAGACAAATATGAATCTACTTTGTATTATGGAACTTATAATAAAGATGAAGTTTGGAGGCAATATAAAAATCTCGAGAATATTAACGGCAATAATTTAGAGTTAGGATATGGTATTGGAAAAATATTTTATTTAGATAAAAAACAAAAAATATCCATTATTCCAGAATTACTTTTAAATGGGGAATATTCATTTTACAATAAAGAAATTGCTTATGATAATACCTATAATTACAATGGTACAAGCAAATATAAAGGTTCTAATATCGCAATTGGAGGGCAAATGAATTTGAACATTTATTATCAAATTTACAAACAAATAGGTGTAGGAATTTCGTACAATAAATTGATTTCGGCAATGCACTACGAAAACACTAGCGATGATTACAGATTGCCGAAAACAGAAAAAAATAATATTGAATTTGGCAATAAATTAAACTTACTACGCTTCAATATTGTGGTTTATTATTAACAGAAATTATGGTTAAACAACATCATATTCCTGAAAATTAAAATACAAATATTATACTCCTATTTTTATTGCATTTCAAACCAACCTTTTTCTTACTTTCGCTGTCCTTTGTAAAACAAAAGCATGACGATT
>JBMOGB010000174.1:0-8211 GCA_049318585.1 Bacteroidia bacterium
TATCAACTAAATCAAAGATAATTAGCAACGGCTCTTTTTAAAAAATATGACATCAGTAGAAGAAATATTAACAATCGCTCAAACCAATAAAAGTAAAATCATACAATACTTTTATGGTAGTTCTTATTATTTGAGTAAGGCTTTAGAGAACCTTAAGAAACATGAGCTAAATGCTTTATTTCTACTGACTATAGATACGCCTGCAGAACTATGTCGCTTTTTGAAAACTCCTTTTTTTGAATTAGAAGAAATAATTAATAATCCAACTTATAAGCATTACAATATCAAAAAAAAGAAAGGTGGCGAAAGAGAAATTTTTGCTCCTGAAGATAATTTAAAAGCAATTCAAAAACGACTAAACTATTTTTTGCAAGCCTATTACTTATTTGTGAAACCAAAAGAAGTGCATGGGTTTGTCGTAAATCCTCATTATTTAGGAACTTATTGCAATATCGTTGAAAACGCAAAAGTTCATACCCAAAAAAACTATGTATTGAACATTGATCTGAAAGATTTCTTTCCAAGTATCACGGCGAAACAAGTCAAGGACATATTTCTTTCTCCATATTTTAATTACAATGAAGAAATAGCCAACGCCTTGACTTTGCTGACAACTTATGAAGGAAAACTACCCATCGGAGCACCTTCATCACCCGTAATTTCAAATTTTGTTTGTCACCAACTTGACAAAGACTTAATAAATTTTTGCAAAGACCATCAATTGACTTTTACCCGTTACGCAGACGACCTGACTTTTTCGTCTGACAACCTAATTTCAAACGACATTACGCTGGACATCATTAACCTAATTAAGCAAAACAACTTTGAAATAAACCAAAAGAAACTGCGCTTAAAAACCTCCAACTGCAAACAAACAGTTACAGGTTTGACCGTAAATCAGAAAGTAAATGTTGACAGAAAGCTATTGAAGAAAATAAGGGCAATGCTTCACGATTTAACATGCAATGGAGTTCAACCAGCCGTTCAACGGCACTTCCACACGGCCAATTATGAACAAAGACATGGGGCTTTATTCATACATAGGTTAGAAGGTTACATTAACTTTGTGGGACAGGTAAGAGGTAAAACAGATTCAATTTATTTAAAACATAAAACAGCATTTGACAGTGTTTTTTGTTCAAGGAGATAAAAGCTCATCACATAAAAAACACACTTTTAACCGTTACTTAAATTTTGTAGTAATATTATTATAGGATTAAAAACTTTTTTTTAAAAAAATAGTATAATATATAAATGCAAAAAGCCAGTTATATTTAGCATTCTTAATAAAGTTTTATTTGAACAAATAAACGAGTTAGCTGAAATAAAAAAAATGATAACAATAGAAATCAAAAACATCATAAAATTCTATGACGAACAAGATCGGAATGTTTCTGGCCAGGTTTCGTCAATTACTGGTCTTATAGGTGAAGACTTAGGTGCTGGGCTTATTCAACATTATTTTAAAGCATTACATAGAAATTGCATTATTTATAATGACAGTCCAACGGAAGGCACTAAAAAAGGTAAGTGGTTAGACAGGTGGATAAAGGTAAAGAACACTAATGAAAGTAATTATACTTATTATCAAACTGAAATTAAAAATTGGAGTTCTCATTCTATTGGAGGTAAAAAAATTGCGCTAAGCGCGAGCTTACTAGAACTTAATGCCTATGCAAAGGCAAGATTTGACGAACAATGGAATTATACAGCTGACACTCTTAAAAATGATAATGTTTCAAAAGTATTGAAAGAGATGAAGAAACATCCTGGGATTTTAGAAGATGATGAAATTAAACCATTAATATGCTTTTGGTACCCGATTTTTCATCAGGATAATATAAATCCCATTGATGAGTTATTTGAGGTAGGTTGTAGTTTAACCAAATTTAGAAAAGTTACATTCTTTTCAATGTCAACATATTTAAGAAAATTACTTGCAAAAGGTACTACCGAAATTCAAATAGAAGCACCAAACATAGAAGCTAGACAAATCATTTTAAAAGATTTGCTTAGATAAATACTTCAGCGAACACGAAACCGTTATGTACAAGCTTTTTTTTAAAAAAAAGACATGAAATCATTGAAATTATATAGAGGAATAACAGTTTATGAAAATGAAGTTGACGTTGTCATTCAAGATATTAAGACAAATGGACTTTATCAGAATGACAAACAACAATGGGGCGGATTTATTTGGAAAAACATAAAAAGGGATGTCAATACATTATACAATAAGGAAGATTTAACTCAAGATGACACATCACCTGCTTCTGTTTGGATTGGAAAAAAAACAAAAAAAGTATATAAAAACTGGCAGGAAGCCCCTACTTCAGAAGGCGGTGGATATACTGAATATATTGAAGGAGAAAATAGTATTTGTTTTGCCGACAAAATTGGAGCAGAATATTATGCAACAAAACATAATGTAACCAAAGTCAAAAAAATACCAATACTAATTACTTTGGATTTAAACATTGAACATGTTGCAATTGATGGAAGAGACTTTTTATATACAGTTTTTGGAAATATTGACCCCAAAGATGTTGAGAAAACAAAAAGACAAACGAAAAAATTGCAAAATATTTTTGGAGTAAAAATTGAGAAATATATTAAAAAAATTATTGAACACCCAAAATCTGATAAGATTGCTATTTGTGATTTAGTTATTTGTGATGATGAAATTATAATTAACCACTCAAGAAATATAGAAATTATTGGTGGTCGCTATGGAACTATATTTAAATCTGCATTCTTTGGTAAAATACCTATTTCACCAGAGAAAATTCAAAATGTAGAAATACTCAAAGAATATATTCAGATTAAGAGCCCAACTATTACTTTAAATGATATTTTAGAACGATAACACATAAAAATTATGTTTGACGAAAAAACACGACAAGAATTAAAATCCTATGTTTATATGTTGCTTGACCCACAAGACGAAAAGCCTTTCTATGTTGGAAAGGGAAGAGCAAACAATAGAGTATTTGATCATATGGCTTGTGCTTTGACAGACACAGACGCTTCAACACTCAAATACGATAGAATAAGAGAAATAACAAACAGAGAACAGATTGTAAAACACATTATCGTAAGACACGGACTTACAGACGATGAAGCATTTCAAATTGAAGCATCTCTTATTGATACATTAAATTATTGTGGACTTGGACTTTCAAACCTACAGGGCGGACATAATTCTATTGAAAAAGGGTTGATGACTTCAGAAGAAATCATAAGACTTTACTATGCACAACCACTTGACGAAATTGGTGTCGACTGTGTTTTGATTAACATCAATAAAACATACAAACGTGGTAACGGTACAAACCCAATATATCAGGCAACAAAAGAAACGTGGTTTAAAATTGGTAATATGCTTGATCGAAAATATGTTTTAAGTGAATATAAAGGTTTAATTGTTGAAGTTTTTGAAGTAGTCGGTAAATGGTATGAAAAACAGAGACCAAAAAATAAAACTGTTGGCAAAGACGATAAAGGAAAGAAAATACAAATTAAAATAGATTCTGTTGGTTATGGTTTTGACGGGAGTGTAGCGCCTGAAGAGATTAGAACCCTTTACTTAAATAAATCTATTGCTCATAAAAAAATTAGAGGACAAGCGAATCCTGTTAGGCTTAAATTATGATAGAAGGAATAAAGCCAGCCCATAATCGAGTGGACTGCCCTATGCAATAATAAGCTGACAGGGCTGCACTCAAACACAACTCCCGATAAAAATCGGGAGAAATTCTTAAATGGAAAACTTTTACAAAGGTTAATCTGACTAAAATTACTACTATTCATTAGTCCATTTTTTTTTAGCATCTTTAAAATAATGAGCCATTTTTAAAGCCTTCTCTTCATAAGCCTCATCTAAAATTTTCATAAATTCTTCGAGATTCATTGGGTTGAAAACGACTAACTCATTGTCTCTCAATTTAAAGTAATAATTTTTAAATTCAGTTAAACTGTCTAAAACATCTTTCTGCTTAGCTGTGGCTATTTGTTTTTGCCCTTCAATACATTTGGAAATTGTTTCCCAATCTGCTAATATAAAAGCATCTTCCCACCAAAGGAATGAAATTTCAATGGTGTTATTAATGATAATTTTATCGCAAAGATCAGGGCCTCCTATCATTCCAATAATATCAATTATGTCGGGCATAGCACCTTTGCCTTCATATATAATTTCATCGATTTTATTAACACCTGTCGAAAAATATATAGCTCTAATTTTTAAAATATTGCTTATTCCAATTGAATCAAATAAAACGGTAAGATAAAATTCATCCAGATATAAAAGAAATCTTCCGTCTTTTTCAGTTAAATATGCTTCATAGGTTGAACTATAGTCAGTCATATTAGTTTTTTTTAATAGCATTAAGCATATTGCTGAAATATTGCAAGTCGTTTTTACAGTAAAAGAAGGATTGCATAAATGCAGACAGGATTTCATCCCGAGTATATCCTTTTAAAATTTCAAAATTTATTTCCTTTGCATACGTATTTATAAATAAATCCAGGTATTTCTCAGTAATTGTGTCATTTTTAATTAGTTCTTTGGTAAACCAGAATAAAAACATTTCAAGCAAATCGTGCAAATACTCATTTTGATGCTTTAGCAACCAGTTTCCTTGCATTTTGAATACGATTTTTTCAATAAAAAATTCAGAAAAACTGAGTGGATGCATTATGTTAGTTATGCTTTCCTTTGTTTCGGAGAAAGAGGTATTTAATAAAACAGCAAAGTGTTTTGATAGAATTTGAATAGAATCTTTGTGCAAAATGATGATGTTGTTACTTCCATCTATTTGCCAAAACATTTTATAATTTATTTTATTCCCTTGCAAAAGAATTTCATTATTCTGATTATTCCTATTCTTCACGTTTATAAAATCTTTGTAAATATATTTATGATCAGGTATATTGAAACCAGAAGATTCTTTGATTACATTGTAAAATGAAGTATTATATATAGTTGCCATTTTTTTTTATTTTTTTAAATTTATAATAATTAATAATTGATTATCAGTGATTTTTAATATTAAAATGAATTTTAAGAATATTGTTTAATATTTGATGTACATAGGCAGGTTCGTAAATTTCATTGCCATCATATGTTCTTTCTTCAAATATATAAACCAATGAATTTTCCATTAATAGTTGCATCCTTTCAAATCCAACAGAATATTTGATAGCTAAAGAAATTAAATGAGATTCAGCTTCAAAATATTTAATTTCAATTATATAAGGTTTTAGATTGCTTATATATTGATTGCAGATATTGTATGATATTCTGATTCCCTTTGGAGAATGTATTGTTGAAAAATCATTCAACGTATCATATTTCATATAAATACCATCGAATTTTGAAATATACGATTTCCACTCATCTGTAATTTCTTTTAATTGATTACTCAAATCTTCCAATCTGAAAACGCTTTTTGAAGCAAGAAAAATGCCTAAATCTTCTTTCCATTCCATATAATTTCGTATTTAATTTAAATTAATTTACTACTCATTTTATAAACAATTTGTACAACTCAGCACATTTTTCATAATCTTCTTTTTTCTCAAAATAATTGAGCAAAAACCCAAAACTTGATTGTATTTCAGTTAGGTCGCTTTTCAATAAACTTTCCCTGTAATCAACAGTCACAGCGGTGTAAAGCTTTTCCATAAAAGCATTGTTATCAGTTGAGCGTAAGCTAATTAATTCCAGCATTACTAACGAAAAACTATTTAATCCTTCCATAGCATATTTATTCTGGGAATCCTGTTACGACAGCTAAACTTGAATATTCATCCATTTTTAATGGGAAGTCCTTATTTTCAAAGGATTTATGTATACTTATATCAGTAAAAGCATACAAAGAGTTCGGGTCAACTACTTTAGAAAAGTAAGGAATTGTAACTGCCCAAAAGGATGGTTCGCCAATACAAACATGGTATAATACCATATTGCTTAGATCCAATTCTTCAATTTTTTTGACTCGCATACGCAAATCATAGTTTACCTCATTATAATGCATAACTACTAATCCCATTTTATTATTTTTCATAATTACAAAAGGATAATCAGTATTCTTGGTTGAAACGAGCAAAATGCCATCGTTAGATGTAACCAAATGAAAAGTGTTGTAAATTGTTAACATAATTTGTTGTTTTTATTAAATGAATAACCGACTTTATTTCTGTTTAAGCTTCTAAATTGCGTTTCAGCATTGGCAAATTCAGTAAAACATTGTTCTACATCAAATCCATCCTCAAAAAGTAATTCTTCTGCAATGAATTTCTTTTTGATGTTTTGAATTTGCCCACCACTCATATTATATTTATTGCTGATAGAGATCAACACATCTTCATTGAAATCATTAAAATTTGATTTCAATATTTTTAACCTTGTCTGAGAATCAGGCAATTCGAATTCTTGTTTAAATAATAACCTCCTATCAAATGCACCATCAATATTATTTATCATATTTGTAGTAGCAATAAAAATACCTTTAAAATCTTCCAGTTCTTGCAATAATATATTCTGCATAGAATTTAACATTTGATCCACAGAAGTTTGTACATTTGTTCTAATGCCCAATAAAGCATCTGCTTCATTGAAAAGTAAAATTGGAACTTCTTTATCGCTTTTTAGTGCTTCAGTATATCCCTTGAAAACTTTTTTAAGATTTCTTTCGGACTCCCCAATCCACATTTCTTTTATATCAGACATATCTACTTGAAAGATGGATCTGTTATGTAATTTCGCTAACTGCTTTACAAGTTCAGTTTTTCCAGTGCCTGGGTTTCCATAAAAAATCATGGTTAAACAAGGATTCATACCTGATGCTTCAAATTTTGAAATTAATTTTTCAAAATATTGTTTATCAAGCAATTTCTTGATTTTATTAATTGATTTTGAATTACCTTCATTGAAGTATAATTCACTTGACTCAATCTCCATAGGATCAAATACCGTATAAAAACGATATATTTTTTCCCTTTCTTTCTTTTTTCTTATTAAACTGCTGAGTTTTTCTCTTAAAACCCAACCCAACTGAACAACTGATAAATCAGCCATATATGGGGTTTTGAATTCTAAATAGCCATTAGAAAATAATACACTTAATTTCTGAAAAATACGATCTTCAAACCAATATGCAGTAGTTGCATCTGATGAAAACATATCAATGTATGAAGTTAAATTAAATTCATCATAACCAAAAACCACATCAGCACTTAACCAAAAAATCAGCACTTTTTCAAAATTAATCAAGTTATTATTGACCAATATTTCCATAATAAAAGGGAATTCATTGTATTTTTCCATATATGTACAAATATCTTCAGTCCTTCCTTCAGTATCATACCCTCCCAATGTCTTTAACATGTATTTACGGGCTTGCAACAAAGCTTCGGTTAAATTCACAGGTGTATTGCTTTCCAGTAGCGATTTATTATTTTTAATAACAGCATCTATTACATTTTTTGAAACCTCATACTCATCATTTTTCTTGTTGTATTTATTAGTTTCTGTTTTATTTAAAGTTATCCATTCTAATTTTTTTAGTTCCTTTAATTGATATGATATTTCGATAATTCCCATAGGATTAAATCCAATACTTTTCATATTTTCTTTAACAGAACAGACTTCTCCCATTAGTTGATCACAAATCATCACAGCGAAAAGAATCGTTAAATTTTTTTCAAGTTCAAAAAAAACAGCAAGCTCATTAATCTGATTAGAAAGCTCATCCATTTTTTTTTCTGAAGTCATTAGCCCTTCTTTATTTTCATAAATAATAGTAATTGCCTTGATTACTGAATTTTCTACTGATGTTCCCATATCGATCATTTTATTTAAATTATTAACTTATTAAAATAATAATGCAAAGATATGTTGACGATAAGACAAGACATGTCGCAGTCAAAAAAATAATTGAGATTAAATCTTAAAATGCTAGAAATTAGATTTTGTGGTTGTTAAATTTTAAAAAAAAAGAGACCAAGGATAATATCTAATCTTAATTTTATCAGCTATTATAAATATTCAGCGTATAAAATTTATTTGATAAAGAAAGTAGGAGGTGTTTGATTTTAAAAAGACAAATTCAATATTTTAGGACATTGTATTATTTGTCATATTGATTCATTGCTTTCTGATATCGATTTTTTATTTCATCAATTAAAGATGCAGGTTCTATTATTTTT
>JBMOGB010000175.1:0-8198 GCA_049318585.1 Bacteroidia bacterium
ATTTGTAATATAAAAGTATAACATTTTTTACACCCCACCTGACAGGTTTTAAAAAACCGGTCAGGTCTTTGGTTGTTAAATTATTATCTAACAATATTTTTCAATAATTCATCCATGTTTAGCATAGAATTATCGGCTAATTCCTCTGCTTTTTGTTCTAATAATTCTTGTTCTGTTTCGGGTTCTATAATATGGTGGTATAAACTCCAATTTCCATTATTGTATTCTAAAGCTGTTAAATTTTCAACCCAATCACCACTATTTAAATAAGTTATAGTACCATAATCTGTAGGAAATGTTTTTATAATTGGATGATGAATATGCCCACAAACTACGTAGTTATATTTTTTTTCAATAGCTACTTGAACAGCAGTTTCCTCAAAATCGTCAATAAACTTAATGGCACTTTTAAAGCCTTGTTTTACTTTTTGTGAAAATGATAACCTTCCTCTTCCTAATATTTTTTCGGAAACAAAGTTAGCAATGCTATTTAAAATAATCAAAAAGTCGTATCCAACAGCTCCTAATTTAGCCAACCATTTACTGTGTTTCATAGTTATATCAAACACATCGCCATGAAAAAACCATGCTTTTTTACCATCCAATTCTAACACCAATTTGTTCAGAACTTCTAAATTCCCTAAGTTAAAATCAGTAAATTTTCGCAACATTTCATCGTGGTTTCCAGTTAAGTAATAAATTTTAGTTCCATTACCCAACATTTTAAAAATGCGCTGTACCACTTTCATGTGGCTTTGTGGCCAATAGTGTTTGCTAAATTGCCAAATATCTATAATATCTCCATTTAAAACCAAAATTTCTGGCTCTATAGATTTTAAATATTTGTTTACTGCTTTGGCTTGGCAGCCATAAGTTCCTAAGTGAATGTCGGAAATAACAGCTAATTTTAGTTTTCGTTTACTCATTTATATAAGTTTTGCAAACTTCCATTTATTACATGTTTTTAAAATAAAGAAATTGTTAAGTTATTGATTTAGTTATAAACCAATGCCATTTCAAACAGCAAAATAAATTTATTGCCAATCAATTAACAGCTTTATTACTAATTCGTTTTTAGGTTTCATAAAACATTACAGATCCTGCTAACGTCTATAACAAAAGGCTATCACCAACAATTGCATTAAGTTAAGAACATAAACAATGATTGTGAACAAGCAAATATTTTTTTTACTCAACCAAATGAAACATATTTAAAGTATCCCATTGTAAACTAAAACTTAGTAACTTACCTTGATTATCAATAACAAACTTGCTGTTATATATACTTGGCGAAATGCTGTTTTGAGTTTTACTTTCAAATACATTTTGATAAGTTTTGTAAGGTGTTTTATAACTGATTATTTTATTGAATGATTTGCTGTTTTCAATTGAATCACTGTACTTTTTACCATAAAAATTAGCTTGGTATCCAAATGCAGATAAGTGATACATTTCGGTGTTTTTCACATCTTCGCTTTTACTTAAACTTATATTAAACGGAACAGAAATTTTTACTAATTTATTTGGATCGTTTATAGTTTCTGTGTTAATATTTATACTTTGCTGGCACGGAAACTGTTGATGCATATAGCTGCAACTGCTTTTTTGAACTGAACCTTTTGAGCAATTTATATTTTTACCAAGTTGTAATTCAATTGTTCGCCCTAATGAATCTTTGAAGGTAATTTTTTGACCTATTTGATAAGGCAAATTACTGAAATTGTTAGTACTTGCATCTGGACAAACTTTATCGTCTGAACAGCATGAAGATATAAAGAATATAAATAGAACTAAAGTGGTAATTTTCATGGTTTTTATTGTTTTATAAAGGATTGTTTATCTAAATTTATTTCACCAATAATTTCAGTGTTTTTATCGATTTATTTGAATCTATTATTTTGCCAAAATAAACCCCAGCACTTAAATAATTTACAAAGCTTGTATCTAATTTATATTGGTTTGAATTGTCAACTTTAATTAAATCAAAAACAACTAATTTACCTGTTAAGTCAATCATTTCTAATTTCAAATTTTCATTTGTAGTTTGATTATTTGTGTGGTCTATTTCTATTGTTAAACCGCTAATTTCATTGCCTAAAAGTGGGTTTGGATAAGTTAATAAAGTAGCGTCATTTGTTTTTGAAATTGGCTTTAAAAAATAGTTCATGTTTTGTGTTTCATAACAACCAAAACTAGGATTTGAAATGGATTCATTTGTTGTTGCTTCTATTTTACGAGAGTCATTGTTTAAATCTGAATTCACTAAATCGTTAGCACTTTGAGTTAAAGCCAATGCATTGCGGCAAGGCGCACAATTTGGAACTAAATCAAAATTGCCATTGGCAGCATCAATAAATCCTACAGTTTGTAAATCTGTACTCGTAAAATTATTAGCTATACTAAAGTCTGTTTGTTGGGCATTTGCTATAAAAAGAGGGTTTGCTATAGTTACTGAAGGTATATTTAAAGTATCAGGTTTAGGATCGCGAACAGCTAAATTATTATAACATTTTCCAGTAGTAAGGGTAGGGAAATTACGCAAGAAAAAGATAGCTCTTCCTGAATCGTTTTTATGCAAAATAACTGTATTGTGCATGGCTTCAAAAAGTGTTTGACTATAAGTTAAACCGAGCCTATTTAGTACTTGTGGAGTGCATGATTTATCGTTAAAATATACTGCATTATTTGCCCACCAAGTAGCTTCTTTGCTATTTAAATTTGGATTGATAATTAAGTTATTGAAAAAACGATTACTAATTCCAAAACACTGAATTCCACTTCCATTTCCTGTGTTTATAACGTTATTGTATACATCACCGCTTGATGGTGCACCAATTATAATTCCAAACATTTGAGCGTAAATACTGCTATATCCCCAGTTTTTTACTACATTATTGTAAACTTTAAAACTTTTGGCTGAAGCAACTTGAATACCATCCCAACCTGTACTGTCAACTATATTATTATATACTAAAACATTTTCAATTAAATGTGGTAAAAAACGCCAAGAACCATTGGCGTAAAACACATTTTGATTTGGAGGTAAACTTGAAGCAAAATTTTGATCAATTGTAATGGCTAATCCATCGCCAACATCATAAAAAGTAGAACCTAAATAAAAACCTTCGCTTCCTATATTGTGAATATAATTATCGTGAAATGAATTATTTCCCAAAGTCCCTGTGTTTACATATTGACGACAATAGGCAGTATCAACTATAACTTTTGCTCCATTATATGGTTCTGGAGACTTAAATTGAACTGCTTGAGAAATGGTATTTGCTATTTCTACATGTGCTAACTCTACATTTTTTGTACATTTATCAAATACAATTCCTTTACTTGAAACATGGGTAAAGTTTTTAACTCTAAGCATATAACTTATTCCATTTTCTAAACCCGATACTTTTATATTGTTACAATATTGAATATTTAGCCCTACACTGCTATTGCTATTTAACGCAGTTATTTGAACTATTTTCCCATTATTGTTTTTAAATATAATTGGTAAATCACTTGTGCCAGTAAAGTTTTTTATAGTTAATGGCGGCCTAGTATAAACGCCATTTGTAAAATTTGTAGCATCTATTAAAAGTGTATCACCCGCGGTGGCATTTACATACAAATAATTATAAACTACTAAACTAGTTCCTGGAGGAATAACAGTAGTTTGATTGTTATAAATATTATGATAGCTAGATGAAAACAACACAACTTCAGCAGTTGGTGGAATGATAATTCCAGCATAAAGTTCGGTTTCATAACAGCCAAAACTTGGATTTGTAATGTTTGAAGTAGTTTTTGCATCCACTATTCGTGAGTTATTATTCAAATCATTATAAACTAAATCGTTTTGGTTTTGAATCAAAGTATTTGCATTGCGGCAAGCAATACAATTTGCTATTAAATCAAAATTGCCATTAGCAGCATCTACAAAACCCACTGTTTGAATGTCGGTTCCCGAAAAATTATTGGTGCTGCTAAAGTTTGTTTGCAATGGATTTGCATCGAAAATAGCATGTGATAAAGTGTAATTTTGTGTGTTTAAACTATCAGGATTTTTATCTTGAACTGCTAAATTATTATAACATTTTGAAACAGTTAAATTTTGAAAATTTTGTACAAAAAAAGCGGCTCTTCCAGAATCATTTTTATTTAAAATAATGGTATTATGGAAAACTTCAAAAAGGGTTTGACTGTATGCTAATCCAAGTCTGTTTAAAGCTTGTAAATTACAAACTTTGTCGTTTAAATAAATGGCATTTATATTCCACCAATTTGGTTCTTTACAGTCTAAATTTGGGCTAATAATTAAGTTGTTAAATATTCTGTTTTTAACTCCAATACACTGAATAGCGCTACCATTTCCAGTGTTCAATGTATTGTTAAAAGTTTCGCCTATACTTGGTGAACCAATGCTAATTCCAAACATTTGACCATACGTTTTTTTGCCACCCCAATTTTTTATTTGATTGTTTTTAACTTGATAAAATTTAGCCATTGCTACTTGAATTCCATCAGTACCCGTGCTGTCAATTATGTTGTTATAAACTAAAATGGTATCGGCAAATTGAGGCAAAAATTTCCAAGTATTATTTTCATAAAATATAATGCCATTATTGAGCAAACTTGCTGCAAAACTTTGATTGATAGTTATTGGAATTCCTGCGCCTAAATCATAAACGGTAGATCCAATATAAAAACCTTTATTTCCTATGTTGTGTATGTAATTATGATGGAATAAACCTTTGCCCATGCTTGCAGCATTTACATATTGTCTAAAATAGGCTGTATCTGTTACATTTTTTGAGCCGTTATAAGGCTCAGTTGATCTAAAATTTACTGCTTGTGAGCCAATATTTGAAATTTCTACATGTTCTAGCTCTACATTTTTTGTGTTTTTGTCAAACGAAATTCCGTTACTAGCTGTGTTTGTAAAATTCTTTATACTTAACCTATAACTAGCCCCATTCTCAAAACCACTAACTTTAATATTTTCACAATTTTGAAAACTTAAACCATAACTACTAGCACTGTTCAATTGTGTAATCGATATGTTTTTCCCTTCTTTATTTTTAAATAAAATAGGTAAAGTTGAACTGCCAATTAAACCCCTAAATTGAATAGGATTTCGTGTGTAAATTCCATTAGAAAAAACTGTTGCGTCTAAAGTAATTATGTCGCCAGCACTAGCGTTTACATACATTGTATTATAAACTTGTAAACTATTTCCTGGTAAAATTTGAATAGTTTGTTGATTAAAACTTTGGTAATAACTAGTAGCTTGAATAACTGTATTGGTAGTTGCTAAAATATTGAAAGTTGCACTTTTTGCGATGTAAAAGGTGCTTAAAATTATGGCAATAGTAAGTAGTTTTTTAATCATGTTTTTGCTTTTTAGGTTTTGTGAATGTCGCAATTAACAAGTTGTAAACAAACTTCTTGAGCCAAAAAATGTTTTACTTAATTCAATTAAATGAATTTCAATACAATAAAATTATTTAAAACTACTAAACATATAAAGCATTTCTCTGCCAATTTCTTTTACTTTTTCAAGGTATTTTATGCTTTCCAGTTCAGTATCATCAAACTCTTTTGGGTCTAAATAGGGCAATGAAATTCGTTTAAATGCACCAGCAACAAAAGGACAACCTTCATCGGCATGTGTGCAAACCATTATGGCTATAAAGTTGGTTTGTGGGTTATAGTTTTCTAAATAAACTTTAGAATAAAGTATATCCATGCTTTCATCTTCTTCAGCTAATGGAATATGGTATTTAGGGTTTGTATTTTCATCCAATTGTTTCACTTTAAATCCATATTCTTTAACAGCATTTACCATTCTATAATTAAATGATGTAGCTTCAGTTCCACCCGAAAAAGTATAAATATTTTTGATGTTATAATAATTAGCTGCTACCTTTATCCATAGCTGTCCTAGCTGACTTCTGCGCGAATTATGTGTGCAAATAACAGTGATTTCAGCCTTGCCGAATTTTGTAATACTTTCCTCAATAACTAAGGCTATATTTTCAAGTTCTTGTTTTCTTACTTCTGTGATTAAATCAAATTCTTTTATCAATTCATTCACTGAATTTTTTAGGTTGCTATATAGTTTCATGTTAGTATAGTTTTTTCTTTAAATAATAAGCAAATTTTACCAATAAAATCAATGCGGGAACTTCAACCAATGGGCCAATTACACCCGCAAAAGCTTGTCCACTATTGATGCCAAAAACACCAATGGCAACAGCTATGGCCAATTCGAAATTATTGCCGGAGGCAGTAAACGATATGGCAGCATTTTGTGCATAATCTGCACCAAAAAATTTGCTTACAAAAAAGGTGAGTGTAAACATAATGGCAAAAAAAATGACCAATGGAATGGCAATCCTGATTACGTCAAAAGGGATATCAACAATCATTTGTCCTTTTAAACTAAACATAACCACAATGGTAAATAGTAAAGCAATTAAGGTAATGGGAGAAATTTTGGGAATAAACTTTCTGTTGAACCATTCTTCTCCTTTTGTTTTGGTTAAAACCAATTTGCTAATTACTGCTAAAGCAAAAGGAATTCCTAAATACACACCAACTGTTTTAGCAATTTCTCCAATGGTAATGTCAATGCTTAAAGCTTGTATTCCAAAAAATGGCAACATAATTTCTAAATAAAAATAAGCATAAACACTAAAGAAAAGTACTTGTAAAATGCTGTTGATTCCAACTAGTCCAGCTACATATTCACGGTTTCCACCAGCCAATTCATTCCAAACAATCACCATAGCAATACATGGCGCAAGTCCAATAATGATTAAGCCTGTCATGTAATCAGGATAATCTTTTAAGAAGGTTATTGCTAAAAAAAACATCAAAAATGGACCAACAATCCAAGTAATGAAAAACGATACGAACAATAATTTTTTATTGTTGAACAATGTTGGAATTTTTTCGAATTTTACTTTGGTAAGTGGAGGATACATCATCAAAATCAAACCAATTGCTAAAGGAATATTGGTAGTTCCGTTCGAAAATGAATTAATAAAATTAGCAGATGATGGAATAAAATAACCAATGGATACGCCAATTCCCATGGCTAAAAATATCCAAAGTGTTAAATATTGATCCAAGAAACTTAATCGTTTTTGTTGTGCAATGGTTTTGTTTGTATTCATTTTTTATGAAATGTTTTGGTTTTTAATAATTCGTCTTTTCGAGGGATAATTTATTTTGAAAAAAGACGAGCAATGCTATGTGACCTTGTTAAAAAAAATTTGAACCACATAGAAACATAGAAAACATAGCTTTTTACTATGTAACCTCCCGATAGTTATCGGGAGTATCTATGTGGTTTTTAATTTAACCGAAATTAGGTGTTTAAAAGTTTCAAAGTGAGTTAATATTAAATTCTTTGAGATTGCTTCGTACCTCGCAATGACGTTCAAGTTCATTTGTTAATCTTAGCAGCAACCACCGCCTGATGTGCAGCAGTTTTGTTCTGGTACAAGTTCCATTAATTTTACCTTTAGTTTTTCAGTTGGAATACCGCAATTGTCTTTAGCCAAACAATCGGTTTGTTTATTTGCCAATACAAAATCCTTTCCGTTAAAGTTCAAGTCAAATTTACCAATGGTTTCTGTTTGATATTCTACTTCCACTTCATGGTTTTCTATTCCTAACACTTTTTCAGAAAGTTCTATAATGTTCAATAGTTTTTGTGGCGCCAATCTGTGGTCAAAATCATTGGCTTCCCATAATTGAAAATTGACAACTTTTTCATTTCTAACCATGCCACCACAATCAATAAAGTTTTTGGTGATTACGCCCACTTCAGTTACATGGAAATGTGCGGGTACTTTATTGCCATTTGGCAATGTAAAACTAACAGTTTCTACTGTTAACAATGCGTCTTTTACTTCTGATAATTTCATAATTTTATTTTTTTAATGAGCGTGTCTAATAAAAAACTTGAAGTTCAAGGCTTGTGAAGGTAGAAAAATGGGAGTTTGCTTTTCGCAAATGACCAATTTTATATCGAGCATAACGAAGAAATTCGAGTTTTTTGCAGACACAGTTTAACAACAATTTGATTTTTTTATTTGTAAATGAGTATTGATATGCGCAAAAAATGCTTGTAAAATGCTCAATGTTTCTTCGTTAATACAATAACAAATGGCATTTCCTTCAATGTTTCCTTT
>JBMOGB010000176.1:0-8124 GCA_049318585.1 Bacteroidia bacterium
ATGGTTGGAAATTTATAATTTCAACTCAAATACTAATAACAAAAACGCTAAAATCAGGAATAATTTTGGCGTTTTTTTGTTTTGGAATATCTTATTTCTAGTTCCATTTTTTTAGACGTATTTTGCCCCAAAATTCAAATTAATTTGTCGGGCATTTATATACATATTCCTTTTTGTAAACAGCGTTGTTTTTATTGTAATTTTCATTTTTCAACTCAGTTGAAAAACATTGATGAAATGGTAAATGCAATATGTAAAGAAATAGCATTTAGGCGAAATTATTTAAAAGACAAAAACCTGCAAAGCATTTATTTTGGTGGTGGTACACCTAGTTTGTTAAGTCAAAAACATTTGCTACAAATATTTGAAACCATTGAAAAACATTTTACCATTGTTGCAGGTGCAGAAATTACTTTGGAAGCCAATCCAGATGATTTAAGTGAAGAAAAAATAGCGGAATTAAAGCACACGCCAATTAACCGATTAAGCATTGGTGTTCAAAGTTTTTTTGATGCTGATTTGAAATGGATGAACAGAGCGCACAATGCACATGAAGCCGAGAAAGCCATTGCCATTGCAAAGCAAAAAGGTTTTGAAAACATTACCATTGATTTGATTTATGGAACACCAGGATTAACCAATGAAAACTGGCAAAAAAACATACAAAAAGCTTTAGATTTAGGCGTAAATCATATAAGCAGTTATGCGCTAACTGTAGAGCCTAAAACAGCTTTGGCTTCCACGATTGAAAAAGGAAATTATGCCAATACTAACGAGGAACAAGCTGCCGAGCAATTTGATATTTTGGTAAATACTTTAACAGCAAATGGTTTTATTCATTATGAAATCAGCAATTTTGCTAAACCTGATTTTTTTGCAAAACATAACAGCAATTATTGGAAAGGCAAACATTATTTAGGAATTGGTCCTTCGGCACATTCGTTTAACACGGTTTCACGCAGTTGGAATGTGGCTAATAATCAAAAATATTTGAATGCTTTGGCAAAAAACGAATTGGATATAACCGATGAAGTTTTAACAGTCAATAATCAAATAAACGAGTACATAATGACTGGTTTACGCACCATTTGGGGTTGCGATTTAAACTTTATGGCTGCACAATTTGGTGAAACAGAAAGACAAAGAATTTTGAAAGAATCTGCCAAGTTTATAGCACAAGATTTATTGGAAATAAACAACAATATTTTACTCACCACCGCAAAAGGAAAATTTTTGGCCGATGGCATTGCTGCTGATTTATTTTTGGTATAACTACTGTCAGACGATTGCGCTAGGCCAAAGCGTGGCGAGGCGTCAGACGGTTATTTCGAAGTTTACTTTCCGTCAGACGATTGTGTATTGGCAAAGCGGGGCAAGGCGTCAGACGGATATTAAGAAGTTTAGTTTTACAAAACAAATCCAAATTTTACCGCAAACTTGTAGTAATATTGAACCCTAAAGCAACGTTAAAAAAATGAACGAATACTGGCAAATAATAAGTGTAACATTGGTATGTACTATAAAATTTATTATTGGGCTAGGAATGGCTTTAGCATATAATTTTTCACCTTTTATTTTTTATTTAACCACAGTTGGTGGCGGCATGATTGGAGTGTTTGTATATTTGTATTTATGGGATTTTATATTGCTAATAAAAGCAAAACTTGTAAAACCAAAGCCACATATTGTTCATATAAAAATAAATAAAAACATCAGGAAAATGGTTCATTTTTCAAGAACTTGGGGTATTTATGGCATTGCCTTAGTAACACCAACTATCATATCAATGCCTGTTGGAACATTAATTTGCAGGGCAATAGAAAAAAACAAATGGCATATAAAATTAGTGATGTTTGTATCGTTAAGTTTTTGGTCGTTACTAATTATTACACTCCAATATTTGTTTCATATTGATGTACAATCGTGGTTTAAATAACATATAAAATGAAAGTATTATACGCAATTCAAGGAACTGGAAACGGGCATATAAGTAGAGCTAGAGAAGTAATTCCGTTTTTAAAACAACAATGTGAATTAGATATACTAATTAGCGGAACTCAAGCCGATGTGCAATTGCCTTACGAAATAAAATACAAGTTGAAAGGCGTTGGTTTTACATTTGGTAAAACTGGCGGAATAGATTTTGGTGATAGTATCAAAAATTTACATCCAGTAAAATTCATCAAAGATATTTACCAAATTCCAGTAAAAGACTACGATTTGGTGATTAACGATTATGAACCTGTAAGTGCTTGGGCATGTAAAATTCATGACCTTGCTTGTGTTGCATTCAGCCATCAAGCTGCATTTTTAAGCAAGTTTACTCCACGAATAAAAAACAAAGAAAAGTTTGGCGAAAGTGTATTGAAAACCTACGCACCTTGTACCGATAAAGTGGCATTTCACTTTGATACTTACGATGATTTTATTCACACACCTGTAATTAGAAGTGAAGTAAGGCAAATGGAAGTTTCGAATAAGGAACATATTACTATTTATTTACCTGCCTATTCCGATGATATATTATTAAAGCATTTTTCGAAAATTCCTGATATACAATTTGAAGTTTTTAGTAAACATTGTAAAAAAACTAATACTAAAAAGAATGTTACAATTAAGCCTGTATTGAACCAAGATTTTATATCAAGTTTGGCAAGTAGCAATGGGTTAATTACCAATGGTGGGTTTGAAAGTCCGGCAGAAGCAAGTTTTTTGGGTAAAAAAGTAATGTGTATTCCAATGGCCAATCAATATGAGCAAAAGTGCAATGCCAAAGCGTTTAAATTAATGGGCGGAACTAGGGTGAAAAAAATAGAGGATGATTTTTATAAAAGAACCCAATTATGGATTGAAAATGGCAAGCCAATAAATGTAAATTACAAAGACGAAACAGAAGAGATAATAGAAAAAGTACTTAACAAATATAGAAAATAAAAGTCGTCAATTTGTTGTAATTATTGTCGACCGGTAATATAACTTTCTAAATTTTTGATGGTTATTTTTTGGTCTTCAATAATTTGTTTTACTAAATCACCAATTGATATGATGCCTAATAACTTTTCGTTTTCTAAAACGGGCAAATGCCTAATATTATTATCGGTCATAATTAACAAACAGTTTTCAACTAAAGTTGATGGTTTTACTGTAAATAAATCGGCTGTCATTACCTCGCTAATTGTCGTATTATCTGATGCTTTGTGTTTAAGAACAATTTTTCGAGAGTAATCTCTTTCCGAGAAAATACCCACTAATTTTTCATTATCAATTACTAAAATAGCACCAATGTTTTTATCAGACATTATTTTTAGTGCTTCAATAACCATGCTTTGTGATGGAATAGAAATAACATTATTTCCTTTTGTTTTGAGTATTTGGTTTACTGTTGTCATTTGAAAGAATTAAATTATAAATACCTACCGAAATTTGAAGATGCTAAAATACAATTATTTGTTAGAATTTTGAAAATATTTGGAAAACTAAATTAAAGTTTTATATTCGCCTAACAATTGTTAGGTTATGGCAGAAACATTGAACATCAATCGAAAAGATCAAATTGCAGAAACTGCTGCAAAATTATTTAGAAAAAAGGGCTACATTGCTACAACCATGCGCGATTTGGCAACCGACCTTGGAATAGAAGCAGCAAGTATTTACCATCATGTAAAATCGAAAGAAGAATTGTTGGAAAATATTTGTTTTGGAATGGCAAACCATTTTATATTGAATGCTAAAGAAGTAAATGACATTTACTTTAATGCAGAAGAAAAATTGCGTTTAGCAATAAAATTACATGTTGAAACCATTACTCAAAACCAAAATCAATCGGCTGTTTTTTTACAAGAATGGCGTAACTTAAGTGAGCCAAAATTAGCTCAATTTAAAATGCTGAGAGATCAATATGAAAACCAGTTTACCATTATAATTATTGATGGCGAAAATGAAGATATTTTTGATTTTGTTGATAAAAAATTCGCAGTATTAAGCATTCTTTCAACCATTAATTTTGTAAACGAATGGTACAAACCCGAAGGCAAAATGAATGCTGCTGAAATAGCAGATAAATTAAGTAATTTTATTTTGGGTGGATTACGAAAAAAAGCAACTTTGAATAGGTAAAAATTAGACGTTGCTCCCGATAGCTATCGGGACAACGTCTCTACCAACAACTGACAACTAAAAACAAACAATTATAATATGTACGGAAACGCTTACATTGATCCAAACGAAAAGCCATTATCAATTCTTGATGGCGAAGATCCAATTAAATTGGCAGAATTTGAAGCACGAATTGATCGTGGTGAAAAAATAGAACCTAAAGATTGGATGCCTAAAGAGTACAGAAAACAACTAATTAGAATGATTGAGCAACATGCACATTCAGAAATTATTGGTGCATTGCCAGAAGGCACATGGATTACTCGTGCGCCAGGTTTTAAACGTAAGTTAGCATTAATGGCTAAAGTGCAAGACGAAGTTGGTCATGCGCAATTACTTTATAGTGCTGCCGAAACTTTGGGAAAAAGTCGTGAGGCCATGATTAACGATTTAATTACTGGCAAATCAAAATACTCTAATGTGTTTAATTACCCAGCTTTAACTTGGGCCGATTCATGTATAATAGCATGGTTAATTGATGCAGGTGCAATTATTAATCAAGTGGCAAACTCTAAAGGAAGTTACGGTCCTTACGGACGTGCTTTAGAAAGAATTTGTGTGGAAGAAAGTTTCCATTTAAAATATGGTCATCACAATGTGGTAACTTTAGCAACTGGAACTCCTTTTCAACGCCAAATGGTTCAAGAAGCTTTAACCCGTTGGTGGCCTCCAATTATGCATTTCTTTGGTCCTAGCGATAAAATTTCGAACCATACAACAATCCTAATGCGTTGGAAAGTAAAAATGGCAAGTAACGATGATATGCGCCAACAGTTTTTAAACATGTATGTTCCTAAAATTTGGGATTTAGGATTGGTAGTTCCTGATGTAAATTTAAAGAAAAACGAAGAGACTGGTTTATGGGATTATACAGAGCCAGATTGGGACGAATTTAAACGCGTTATCAATGGCGGAGGTCCTTGTAATGCGGAGCGTTTGGCGGTTCGTAGAATGGCTGAAGAAAAAGGGAGATGGGTTCGTAAAGCATTGCTTCAAAAAGATTCAAGTTACGTTACACCGTTAGCTTAGAAAGCTATTTTAAAATCACATTTAATATTTAAAACTAAAACATTATGAAAAAAAATATAATCTTAGTTGTAGTATGCCTTTATTTTAGTAGTTGTAACTTAATTAGTAGTAAGTCTGATAAATACGTTGGTTTTTGGCAAGGTATAGTTGTTTCTGATTTGGACACATATACAAAATCAGAACGCCCTATTACAATAGAAATTACAGAAAATACAGAAAATAATTTATTAGTTACTATACATTTAAATAATAAAAAAACATCCTCTGACATTTACTTTTTCAAAGATGACTGCTTAGTAAAAAATGGTGAATCAATTTGCTATAATGAGGGAGACAAAACTTTGATACTTTCATTAGGAACAGAACCAATAGTTTTAAAAAAATTAGATACTGAATCAATAACATCTTTAATAAATATAGAGCGAGAATTAGTAATAAAAGATTCCATCCAAAAATATGAAGATTCATCAACGTTTGCTAAATATAAAGCTCATCCTGAATTATTAGATGATATGATGATGCCAGGAGATACAGGACTTAATAGATAATGTTGTAAGAATGAATATTAATCATTTAAATTTATCTAAAATTTCTGATGGACTTTTAGAATTAGCTAAACCTAAAATAACTTTTCTAAAGTCGATTTGTAAAAACACTAAAAATTCTTTTAGTCTTATCTCAAATTCGTTACCCAAGAAAGGTGGAATATATGTCTTTTGGTGGACTGGAGATAAAAACCTTTTTATAACGAAAATAAATAGAGAGTTAGATATACCTGGGCCTAGCAAAAGAAATGTAAAAATACATATTAACGATGAGTGGTTGAATTCATTTGATGATAATATTTGTCTTTAAGTTGGTAAGAATAGTTCAAACATTCAAAGAAGAATAGGGCAACACTTAAGATTAAAATCAAAAAGAGATTATTCAACATCTGTTGATATTTTTAAAGAAAAATTAAAAGTAACTACTGGTCAGTTAAAACGTGGTATTGAAGAGCTTTTTTTAAATGAATCTGATGTAAGAAAATTAATATTGGACAATATTGGTCTTAGCTATTATGTTATAGATGGCGATGAAAACTCTGTCAATAGATTTTATTTAGAAGATAAGGCAATTGGGACCTTTTATCCAATAATAAATGTAGATATCGAAAGATAAATTTGTATTTGAAAAATATTTTAATTTAAAAAAATGATAAATTCACTAGACCCTCGCATAGCGCGAGAAAAAATAAATGAAGACAATACCATTGCTCCATTAACTGAAATGGACAATTGGGAAACGTATGAAGTTTTTCACCAAAAAAAACGTGGCGACCAACATGAACACGTTGGAATAGTACATGCTCCAAATCCTGAAATGGCTTTGCTTTTTAGTAAAGAGCAGTACGGACGAAGAGGATTAAGTGTTAATATTTGGGTGGTAAAAACCAGTAATGTTTTTGCATCGGATTACGATGATGCAGATATTTTTGACACAGTTCCCGAAAAGCAATACCGCGAAGCAGGTGGCTATAAAGTAATGGAAATGATTAATAAATATAAGAAGGAAAACAAGGTAAAATAATTGAAAGATTACAAGATTACAAGATTGAAAAATTGCCTATAACTTTGTAATCTTTCCAATTTTTGTAATCTTTAAATCTTTAAAATCTTTAAATACAAAAAATATGAACGTAACAGCAATCAAAGAATTATTATATAAAATGGCTGATGATTTATTAATTATTGGTCATAGAAACAGTGAATGGACGGGTTTGGGCCCAATTTTAGAAGAAGATATTGCGTTTTCATCCATGGCACAAGACAAGATAGGACAAGCAGGTGCATTGTTTGAAATATTGCACGAATTAGGCGAAGGCGAACCTGACACTGTTGCATTTATGCGCGATGCTAACAAAATGCATTGCTCGCAGTTTGTAGAATTGCCAAATGGCGAATACGACTTTTCAATGATGCGTCATTTTTTGTATGACCATGCTGACCAATTGCGTTTCGAAATGCTTGCTAATTCTAGCTTTGAGCCATTGGCTAAAGTAGCTAAAAAAATAAAAGGCGAATTGAAATACCATGTTTTTCATGCCAATACTTGGGTGGTAAAATTAGGTAACGGAACCGAAGAAAGTAAGGCCAGAATGCAAACTGCATTGAACGAAAGTTGGAACTACGCTTTGGGAATGTTTGAAGCAGGTGATTTTGAAAAAGAATTGCAAAGCGAAAATATTTTTGAAGGTGAAGAAGCCTTGAAAACTCGTTGGATGGCTAACATTACTCCTTTTATAGAAAAAGCGAATTTAAAAATTCCTGACCAATCAACTTGGGCGCCAATTTTAGGAGGACGCAAAGGATATCACACTGATTATTTACAACAATTAGTAGAAGAAATGGGTGAAGTATTTCGCCTAGATCCAACCGCTCAGTGGTAGGTTAGCGTAATTGCAAAGATTGAAAGATTGGAAAGATTGAGAGTTAATTTAATTTTTTAACTATTTATAATATTTACTTTCAAAAGGACTTCTTGAATTCTCTGTGTAATCTGTGAAATCTGTGGCAAACTAACCTTGTAATTTTTGTAATCTTTCAATCTTTAAATAAAAACCATGCTAACCGAAAAAGAAATATGGACTGCGCTTGAAGTAGTTAAAGACCCTGAAATTCCTACGTTAAGTATGGTGGATATGGGCATAATTACTAAAGTTGAAATTCGTGGCGAAAGCAATGTATATGTAGAAATGACTCCAACTTTTACCGGTTGCCCAGCTTTAAAAATGATGGAAAATATGGTGGCCGACCGATTGAAAGAAATTGGAATTGAAACCATAGAAGTTAAAACCACTTTTGATACTCCTTGGAATAGTAATAAACTTACTGAACGTGGATTATTATGTTTGAAAAAACATGGTTTGGCTCCTCCTCCAAAACACCAAGGAGAAATTAC
>JBMOGB010000177.1:0-8097 GCA_049318585.1 Bacteroidia bacterium
TGATGATAAATTATTTGATAAAATTATTTCTACCAACAAAATTGATTCGGAACAATTAGAAAAATGGATTGAGAAATCAGCTAAAATAAAAATAAAAATTATCAATAAAGACCCTTTTGAAAAGGGCTTGAGAAAAGTTTTGAATTTTGGTCACACCATTGGTCATGCTGTTGAAACATTTAGTTTAATAAATGATGTTGAACCTTTAAAACATGGTGAAGCAGTTGCTATTGGAATTATTTGTGAGTCATATTTATCACATAAAAACTATAAATTAAGCAATGAAGAGTTTGAAGTTATTGTAAAATTTATTTTCAAAAATTTTGATAAATATATTTCAAACTGGAACAACAAAGAGCTTTTAAAAATTATGCAAAATGACAAGAAAAATATCAATTCTGAAATCAATTTTACATTATTGAAAAAAATTGGGAAAGCTAAAATTAACTGTCATTGCACTACTGATTTGATTATTGAATCTTTGAATTTTTATAAGAATTTTGAACCACAAAAAAGTTGAAATGATGTATGGTTTAAATTACAAAAAGACTTATTTTAAAAAAGTTGATATTGATTTACCTACATCCAAAAGTATTAGTAATAGAGCTTTGATATTAAGTGAATTACTTGATAATAAAATAGTAATTAATCAACTTTCACTGGCCGATGATACTCAATTAATGCTTTCGGTTTTATCATCAAAAAACAATGATGTAAATTTACAAAATGCAGGCACTTGCATGCGTTTTTTAACAGCTTTTTTTGCCATAAAAACCAATAAAAATATAAGTTTGTTTTGCTCTGAAAGAATGAAACAAAGACCAATAAAAGATTTGGTTGATGCTTTGATTGATTTAGGTGCTGAAATTCAATTTTTAGAATCTGAGAATTTTCCTCCTTTAAAAATTTTCGGTAAAAAACTTTCAGGAAAACCAATAAATATTGATTGCTCAGAAAGTAGTCAATTCATAACAGCTTTAATGCTCATTGCTCCTTTTATTGATAATGGAATTGTTATAAATTTAACGGGAAAAATTGCTTCTTTTAACTATATAAAAATGACTGCTTTGTTAATGAATCAATTCGGGTTTTCAGTAATTTTAGCACCTAATTCTATTGAAATAAAGGAGTTTAAAAACCAAAATGTTATTCCTTGTTATACCATTGAAAAAGATTGGAGCAGTGCGGCTTTTTGGTACTTAATTGCATGTTTAAATCCACAACTTTCAATTGGTTTAAATGGTTTATCAAAAACAAGTATTCAAGGTGATGCCATTACTTTTGAAATATTTGAACAACTTGGAGTTTTAACCAATGAAACAGTGAATGGTTTGACTATAAAAAAAAATAATGCAGCAAATAAATTTTCAGAATTTGATTTGATAAATGCAATTGATTTAGCTCCTGCTTTATGCGTTGCTTGTGCTGCTTTAAATGTTAATGCAACCATTTATGGGTTACAAAATTTAAAAATAAAAGAAAGTAATCGCTTATTTGCAATTGTAAATGAGTTAAATAAATTTGGATATAATTTAAGTAACAAATCAGACACCATTTATATAAAACAAACTAACCAAATTGATTACAATAAATCAATTACAATAAATACCTATAACGATCATAGAATTGCCATGGCATTTGCTCCACTTTCCATTTTATTTAATCAGTTAAAAATGGAAGATGTTGAAGTAGTTTCAAAGTCGTATCCAAATTTTTTTAACGATTTAAAACTAGTAGGTATTGTTTTAAATTAGCATAATCTACTCTACTAATCCGTAACTTAATGATACATTAGTAAGCACACTATTAAACGAAAGTTGTTTTGCAACTACTTTATCAACCTGAAGAATGATATCAACATTTGAGTTTTCTAAAATACTAGTTACCCTTACATATATTTTCTTGTAATTTTCGGTACTAGTTAAAAGTAATAAAGTTCCAACAGGTACATTTCTATGAGCAACTCCTATAAAATTTTCATCTGATAGAAAACAAAGTCCTCTTTCTTCTACATATTTAATTCTATCCGATTTGTCTATGCTTTTTATTTGTTTGTTAAGCTCAGGACTTACCGTATTAATTGATAAATACGGTTTACGTGCTCTTTCTAAATTAACTATCAAATCTTGGCCTACTCTTATTCTGTTTTGATATAAATTATTCCAATTTGCTATATCACTTGTAGAAATTTTGTATTTTTTAGCAATAAATTCTATTGTTTCACCTACCAAAACTGAATGGGTATAATTTACTTTTGTTTCTCCAGAATTTGAATTTGCATGTAATTCATTTGCGTGTAATTCTTTTGTTAATTCAATGCTGGTTTTTTTTGCATTGCTATCTAAAATTGTAGGTTTAATTACTAATTGATCGCCCCAATTATATTTTTTAGATGAATCAATGTTACTAGGTTTTGTTTTATTTTCTTCGCCTTTTAACACTGTGTTATTGTTAGTTTCTATTATATTATTAGTAGCTATATTATTTTCAGCTATTATTTTTTCGTTTTTTTGCCTTTCTACTTCATCAAAATCAAGACCAGTAAGTTTAAGTAATGTTAGTTTATTTGTAGGAATAAATAACATTTGACCTGTACTTAATTTATTAGATTTTAAATTATTGAAACTTGTAATTTTTGTATTAGTAGTATAATGTTCTTTCGAAATTCTTGTTAAATCTTCACCACTTATTACAATATGTTTTATATAAAGACTGCCTAATTTTTTTAAAACCAAATACTCTCCAATTATTATTTCGTTTGGTTTTGTCTTTACTTTTATTTCTTCTATAACTGTATTTTCTTTTTCAGTATTTTCTTGTTCATATTTCAATTTAAGCTTTTCTGCTTCAGTTAAATTATTGGTTGAAACTCCATCATTTCCACCCAATATTTTCAATATTTTCCCTGTCAATAATTGATTACTAGTTAAGTTGTTTTGAGTAAATATTTCATTTGTTGTACAGTTAAAATACTTAGCTAATGTATTTATATTATCTCCTGATCCAACTCTATAAATACTGAGTGTTTTATTGCCTTTAAATTCTGTTTTTAAAATTTTACCATAAATTTTTGGCTTATCATAAGCTGGTTTTTCAGTACTTTCTCCTTCACCAAATTTCGGTAGTTTATTATGTTCTACAGCTACTTCAGTTACTTTATTTTTAGGTTTGTCAATATTCAAATTCATTGCAGATTTATTTGTAGGAATTTTTATAGTTTTTACACCTAACAAACTTCCATTTGTTTGAATATTTTCAGCTTTTAAAACACTTTCAATTACTCCAAATTTTGTAGCAATACTTTTCCAAGAATCTTTAGGTAAAACAGAATAAATAATGTACTCTTTGCCTCTTATTGTTCTTGTAACATAGTTAATGTTATCTTTTTTATTTTCAATAATTGGAGTTGAAATTACAACTTCTGGTTTAGTAACTGTTTCAATTTTTGCTGGTACTATTTCTGTTGTAGGTGTTGGAACAATTTCAGTTGTTATAACTTGTTCATTTGTTATTGTTGGAGTGTCAATAATTGTTTTTGGTGCTTCCTCTGTTTTAGTTGTAATATTATCGGGACTAACATTTGAAGTTGATGCACTTGATGAAGTTTGAATAGGAATTTTCAAAATTTTTCCAACTACCAAAGTGTTACTCATTAAATTGTTTTGGTTGGTAATATCCTCAACTGAACAGTTATAATATTTTGCCAAATCATTTATATTATCGCCAGCACCAATTCTATAAACTGCTAAACTATTTGCTCCTCTGAACTCTGTTCTTAATTCTTGTCCATATATTTTTGGTTTTACCTCTTTTGGCTTTTTAGGTTCATCATCTTCCCCTAATTTTGGTAATGAATTCAATTCAACTGGCGCTTCTTTTTCAGTATTTTTTATTATAACACTTGAAGTCATTTTTGTCGATTTTTCCATCGAAACCTTTAAAGTTGATACACCTTTTAAACTACCATTTGTTTGTTTGTTTTGATCAATCAAACTGCGCTCTGTTACCCCTAATTTCTCTGCTATGCTAGCCCAAGTATCACCAGCTTTTACACGGTAAATAACATATTGTTTTCCATTTATTGTGCGAGTTTCATAGCTTTGAGTTTGTGCATTAGCAATATTTATTGTTAATAATAGTGCAGCAAATAGATATAGCAAATGTTTCATTTTACTTTCAATTTATTTTGTACCAAAAATACTTCAATTATTTAATATCAATATAGTTATATTGGTGTATTTATGGGCATTAATTGTGGATTGTCTAATTTGAAGTGTTTTTTGATAGCAAATTTTTGTACAGTTTTAAATATTGCTGAGCCATAATGGTTTCAGTGTAGTTATTATGGTATTTTTCAAAAGCTTTTTCTTTCAATTTTGAGTTATTTTCTAACGAAAAAGTAATTGCATCATTCAATGATTCAATATTATCTAATTCAAAAAATGATATTTCATCTTTATCAAAAAGTTCAGTAAAGCTAATAATATTTGAACACACAATTGGTGTTTTTGAAGCCACAGCTTCCAATAATGATAAACTTACTCCTTCACTTCGTGAAGGTGCTATGTAAATATCAAAATAGGGCAAATAATCAGTTGAATTTTTCCGGAATCCAGCAAAAAATATTCTATCACTTACTTTTAATTGGTTGGCTAATGCCAATAAATTTTCCTTTTCCGAACCATCTCCTATTAATACAAAAGCCAATTTCGGGTTTATAGCCAATACCTTTATTATTTGCTCTAGCCCTTTTCTAGCATCATATTTTGCCATAGTTCCTATAACAATATATTTACTTTTTAGGACTTTAATTTTTTGAATATCTTCTTTATTTACTTCATTATTTATAACTGGAATATTTACTCCATTCGAAATATACGATATTGATTTGTTTATTTTTTTGTTGCTGTAATATTCTTTCATTCCATTACTTAAACATACAATGTGGTTTATTTTTGATATCTTAAATAACCATAAATATGTAAGTACATGTGAAATTATTGCATTGTGTGTGTATTTTAAATTATCGAAAATATACTGATGAAAAGTGGTTACGGTTTTGGAAAATGAACTTACTTTATGATAAATTAAATACCAATCTGGTCGCATCATGTGTGAATGAACAATGTCAAAATCTTTGAAGTCAAATTTTTCGAAAAAACCAATTTTTACTGTTTTACAATCAAAAGGTAAATCTTCAATTTTATCAAAATAAAAAACGGTAAAATCAACTTCATGTTTTAAATTTTCTACTATTTTATTTGCCACAAAAATGGGCCCTGTTCTGGCTAAAGATGGTAATAATAGTGCTACTTTCAGCATTTTTTGTAATTAATTATTGTACCTAATTTTGTTAAATATCCAAACAAATCTAGTCAAAATATTTTGCATTATTTTTTTGCTCAAAAACATATTCGAATTTTTAAATAAAATTTGAATGGCCTTTATTTTGCTTGTAAAATTTCCTTTAAAAATTACTGTGGAAATAATTTTCAATAATCTCAATTGAGTCCATTCGGTGATTATTTTCTTATCTTTTTCAGTAATATTATCACTATTTAAATCAAAATATTTAAGCTTTATTTTTTTTAGTTCCGATTCAGTTTTTGAAACAATATTTGGAGTCCAATTGGTTTCAGTTTTTAAAATCATTGCTTTTAAAATTTCGTCATCAATTGAATAATTTAAAATATTTTGTAAGTTCTCTTTCGATTTTCTAATGGCATTTTCTTTTTGAAATCCTAAATTTCTACTCGAAACACTATTAGGATTTCTACGGTAAAAATACCTTTGATTTTCCCTAGTATCCACAAACAAATTTACTTGATTGATGATTAAACGAGAAAACAAATCGTAATCTTCAATATGTGAATTTACTGCATTGTCATTATACATGTATTCTTTTAACAAACTTGTTCTAACCAACATTCCTGCGTGTAATAACGGGCATTCAAATAAATTCAAAAATGCTGCTGAATGTAAAGAATTGCAATAAAAAGATTCTACTTTACTGTGAAATTTTCCGTTTGGAGTAATATAAGTGGCGTATGAAGTTATTAAATCAATGGTTGAATTTTTTTGAATAATTTCTATTTGTTTCTCAATTCTATCCAAACCAATCAAATCATCTGCATCAAATCTTTCAATATATGTACCACTACAATATTGAATACCTTTGTTTAGCGATTTTATTAAACCAATATTTTTTTCATTATTTACTAAAACTATTCTGGAATCTTCGTTGGCAAATTTTGTTAGTTTTTCTAAGGTATTATCAGTGGAACCATCGTTAACTAGTACTATTTCCAGATTTGAATAAGTTTGATTGATAATACATTGCATGGCATCATCTAAAAATTCTGATACATTGTAGCAAGGTATTAATAAAGAAACTTTGATAGAATTACTCATTTGAAATTATGATAATTTGGAATGTAAATTCCAAAACATATTTTTTGTAGAATAATAAAATGGTAATTTCGACAATGCACCTAAAATGGTATAGTGATAAAATCTATATCTTACATTTTTTTTGCCAATAACTGTTTCAGGATATTCTTTGTATTTATTCAATAAATCAAGCTCAACTTGTTTCATTTTTTTAAAATTTCCCGAAAAATTATTCCCATGTTTTCTATAGTAAGCTAACTTTTCTGGAATAAAGCCAATTTGGTGATTCTTAGATATTTTAAGCCACATACTCCAATCTTCTATTGGACATTCTTCGTCATAAAGTCCAACTTCTTTTATAACGGAAAGTTTTATTAATACACCTATTGCAAAAATGAAATTATCTTTCAATAAGTCTTTGAAAAGGTAACCAGTTTTTGCTCTTTTTTCTATGTATGGAATAGTTTCGTTTCTACTTTGATTGTAAATATAACCATCGCTCGAAACCATTGCAAACTCAGTATTTTCTTCTAAATAATTTACTTTTTTAGTTATGCTATCATTTGTTAACCAATCATCTGTAGAAATAGAGGTAACATATTTTCCTTTACATAAATTAACAGCAAAGTTTAAGTTATTGGCAATGCCAAAATTTGAATTTCGTTTATTTAATGAATACGGAATTGTTGAATTTTTAAGAATTTTACTAGCAATTTCAAATGACTGATCAGTTGAATTATTGTCTATAAAAATGATTTCTATATTTTTAAATGTTTGGTCTAAAATAGATTTTAAACATTGCTCAATGTACTCTTCGTGATTCCAACACACACAAATAACACTGACAAGTTCTTCCTCATTTCTTTCTGTCATAGATTGTCTTGTTGAAAATAATTAGCATGGAAATAAAATACAGCAAATAATTGATTGCATATGCATACACAGATCCAATTCCACCGTACAAATTTATTAAACTCATGGTAAGTATTACTAATAAAGTTGAAAAAAATATTTCAGATATGATATAAGTTTTAGTCATAGCTTTCGCAATCATCTGAAATGCAAGTAACCAACTAGCAATTTTGAAAAAATCTCCAATTAATTGTGGTAAAAAATAACTCTCCATATCGGAAAATGATTTGCTGAAAACTAAATTTATCACCCAATTTTTGAATAAAAAAACTAAAACCAAAATGATAAAAGTAACGGGTAGTATTAATTTATAACCTTTAATTATTTCGTGTTTAAGTAATTTGCTGTTTGTAATTTCTGATAATTTTGGCAAATAATAAATAGATAGGGTAGTGGTTATTATTGTTAAATATAAATTGGAAAGTCGATTAATACCTTCATAATAACCTACTGTTTCGGCATCTATATCTTTTAAAATATAGTTCCTTATAATAATTTGAGAAACTGGAACTGTAGCCGAACTTACTATGGCCATTATCGAAAACTTCGATAATTTTATATAATCTGTTTTATCTACTATGGTATTTTTTAGTGTTTGCCATTTTATCAAATCTATTTTACTTTTATAAAATATAATAATTATAAATACAATGGATTGATAAGTTACTGCTGCTAATAAAGCACCATATACATTGGCATAAATTACCAATATAATTGAAAATAATAAACCAATTAAGCTGGACCAAATGCCTATAAAATTATATTTTTTAAATTCTTTCAGTCCATTTAAAATGG
>JBMOGB010000178.1:0-8081 GCA_049318585.1 Bacteroidia bacterium
CAATAAAATCAACTGGTTTGTTTAACAAAAAAATCGTTTAGGACGCTATTGGTTTATTATTATTTTACAATATAGCAACTAAAGAAGTACATAGAGAATATGTAGAAGGAAAATTAATAGAACCTCTTAAAAAAAATACAATTTATAAAATTTCTTTATTATACTCTGTTGCTAAAAATGGTTATTATATTACAGATGCTTTTGGCATTTATTTTTCAAACGATTCGTTAATAGCTGCAAACAATGGTAAAAATATAAATGTAATACCACAACTTAAATCACCAAAAATTCTTGATAAAAGAGATACTTGGGAAAAAATAACATTTACCTATTTGGCAAAAGGAGGTGAGCGATTTTTTACACTAGGTAATTTTAATGATGATAACAATACCAATTTAGTAATTAATGGAACAAACGGTTCAGAACGAATATATTTGTTTATAGATGACTTTTCGGTATATGAATACAGCAAAATACCTTCATTTTCTCTTCCAAAAGATACTATAATTTGCGAAGGGGATACTTTTAAACTAAAAGTGAATGATCAGTATATTCAAAATTATTTGTGGCAAGATGGATCAGATAGTTCATTTTATAATATAACTAAACCTGGATTGTATTTTGTTACTGCCTCCAACGAATTTGGTTCGTTTACCGATAGTATAAATATTTCTGTAACTAATTGTAATTGCTTACCATATATGTTACCATCAGCTTTTACTCCCAATAATGATGGCTTAAACGATTTCTTTGTGCCAATTGCTAATTGTGAACCAGAAATATTTAATCTTTCAATTTACAACCGATGGGGTGAAATGATTTTTACTACCAATACCAATTTAGAAAAATGGGACGGAAAAAAAAATGGAAAAGAATGCACCAATGATGTTTATTATTACCTGTTAAGTTACAAATTACCATACAAAACCATAGAAAGTACAAAAGGAATGGTTAACTTAATTAGGTAAATAAATAATATACTAAAAAAATCCCTCAGCTTTCGCTTTGGGATTTATTTAGCAATTTAAAATAGCTATTGGAGTTGTTAAGTTAAAATATCAAAAAAGTAGCATGAAAGATAGTTGCAAATTACTTTTAAACCTTTTCCACTTTACTTTTTCTTCCTACCAAATATACTCCTAAAATTGTCAATAGCATGGCAATAATTACTTTTGTATTTATTTCTTCATTTAAAAATATTACACCCAAAATTACCGCTACAATGGTATTGAAATATGCATAAGTAGAAACCAATGCGGCTGGCAATGCTTTTAAAATATACATGAAGCATCCATAAGCCAATAAAGATCCAAATAATACCAAATAGGCCAATGCTAATATTGAATTAGTACTTGGATTAAACTTCGCCCAATCGCCTAAAACGGTTGAAATAATCATAAGAATTATTCCACCAGGAATCATTTGCAAACCGGCATTGTATAAAACTGGTAAATTACTTTTATGAGATTTTGAAAATACTGTTCCCAAAGCCCAACAAATATTGGAAACTACAATGGCAATTAATCCATAAATATAGTTTTTGTCGGAAAGAATATTTACTTTATCGTAAAAAATAAGGTATTGCGCTAGCAAGCAAATAACAAAACCAACCCACATAATTTTGGTTACTTTTTCGTTGCTTCCCATAATCAGGTTTATAAATACAATCCATAACGGAGTTAAGGCACAAATAAGCGCTGCTAATCCACTGTCAACATATTGCATTCCCCAACTAATAATTCCGTTGCCACCTACTAACATCAAAGCACCATTGATGCTAAATTGTTTGAATTGTTTTAAGTTAGGTAAAAGTTGTTTTTTGAAAATAATAAAGTATCCGCAAATCAATAATCCAGCAATGGTATGTCTAAATGCTGCCAATAAAAAAGGTGGAAAAAAATGTACGCCATCGCTATTGATTCCAACTCGAATGGCTAAAAAAGTAGTTCCCCAAAAAATAGCTACTGCAACAAATGCTAAGTATGCTTTTATGTTTGGATGCTTAAGCACTAAAACTGGTAATAAGGACTAATCATGGCATAAACTACCACACCAGTAATGGTTACATACAACCAAATAGGATAAGTGAATCGTACTATTTTTTTATGCTTTTCTACATTCATTTGTAAGCCATAATAAAAGGCAAGCAATACCAATGGTAAAACCAAAGCAGCCAAAATAATATGGCTAATCAATATGGTTAAATAAATACTTCTCAATGAATTTTCAGCAGGAAATACAGTTTCATTTGCCATCCAATGATAAAGAATATAACTTACCAAAAACAAAGATGATAAACCAAATGCTGTTAAGTTAATTGCTTTATGCGCTGCAATATTTTTTTGCTTTATAAAATACAAAGAAAGCAATAAAAGGATGGTACAAGTGCCATTAATCATTGCATTTAATTTTGGTAAATACATGACCCAATTGGGCATTATTTCTGGCCTAGGTAAAACTTTTCTGTTTAAAATAATTACTGCTACAAAAACAAAAATTGAAACAGCTGCTACTACTTTAAAAACTAATTTGTCTTGTTTATCTTGGTTCGTGGTATTCATATAAAAGTACTTTTAATTCATCACCTAAACGTTTCATGTCATTTAAGTCAAGGCCGTTATAAACACCTCTAATATTTCTTGATTTATCTAATAACAACACTTGTTGACTGTGGTCAATTGTTTTATCCTCAATAGAAACGGGTAGTAAAAATCCTTGACCAATTTTAAACAAATTCTCTTTATCTGTTCTGCAAAAATGCCAAATCTTTTTATCGGCATTCATTTTCTTGGCATAATCTGCCAATACTTGTGTAGAATCGTTATCGGGATCAACAGTAAATGAAATCAGTTTTACTTCGCTCCATTCTTTTGCTTTTTCGTAAAATACCGAAATGTTTCCATTCATTTTAGGACAAACATCTTTGCAGCTAGCAAAGAAAAAGTTGGCAATAACAATGTTATTGGTAAGCATTTTTGAATTCAATTCTTTACCGCTTTGATCGGTAACTGAAAATTCAGGAACTTGGTAAAAAATAGTGTCTTTTATATCGGCACCATTTGGTTCTATTTTTTCGCCCAAATGGGGCAAATGCTTGTAGTTTTGTTTACTGGCTCTCAGTAAAAAAAAGAAAGCAACTGGAAAAACTAATAATCCAGTTGCTACCCAAAATGATTTTCTTTTCATTATATATATTAACTAAAAAACTTGAATAAAGTTTTTTAAATTTTAGCGTAATCCAAAAGTATAACCTGCTTCTGTAAGTGCTAACCATATAAGGAAGCAAATAAATATCATTGGAAAAATAATCATTGAAGATAAAAACTTGCGTTCAAACTTCATGTGCATAAATACCGAAACGATATAAAATGCTTTTACTAATCCTAAGAAAATGAAAAGGATATTTTTGAACATAGAATGCGATGAAAGCAATAAAAAGTACAATACTATATCAACAACTGTAAGAATTGTTAGAATAATAAATGTGTTAATAATTTGCTTTTTCATGTTAGCAGGCGACTCTGTATGTTCTAAATGTTCTATGTGATCCATGGTATATTTTAATTATTTTTTGAGTGAATAAATTGTGTGATTTTTTTTGAATTGGAAATTATATTAAGTAGAAGAATGTAAATACAAAAACCCAAACTAAATCAACAAAATGCCAGTATAAACCTACTTTTTCAATCATTTCATAGTGACCTCTTTTTTCGTAGGTATCGTTTACTACATTGATGTAAATAATAATATTTAAAATTACTCCAGATAAAACGTGAGTTCCGTGAAAACCAGTAACAATAAAGAATAAAGCAGCAAAAGCAGTTGGCCCAAAAGGATTGCTTTGCAAACTTGCACCATCCATAATTAAGTTAGTCCACTCCCAAGCTTGGCAGCCTAAGAAAGCAGCTCCACCAATAATGGTCCAAATCATGTATTTCTCTACTTCTTTTTTAGCCATTCTGTGTCCAGCTTCTACAGCCAAAACCATGGTTACTGAACTACCAATTAGAATAAAAGTCATTAAACTCACAAACATCAATGGTAAGTGTAATCCATGTAAAAAAGGAAAATGGTTAAACACTAACTCGGGCGAAGGCCAACGTTCAGTAACGAACATGCCTGCTTTTTGCATTTCCTCGGTAAAGGCATGCGAAACATGAGTAAAAGGTTTAACAATAGTGTTGGGTAATGATGATGTAAAAGTAAATCTTACAAAACCATAAGCAACAAGTAGTGAAGAAAAAGTAAAAGCATCTGAAAGCAGAAAAATCCACATCATCAATTTACCATAACTAATACTTAATGGTGATTTTCCTCCACCCCATGTTTGTTTGTTGTCGGTACTTAAAGTAGCTGTATTTGACATTGTTTTATTATTTATTTGTATCTTAGTTTATAATTTTTGTTATCTGTTTAAAAGTAAAAATAGGTATAGGTAAATCCAAAGAATTCCTACAAAATGCCAATATGTATTGCACATTGCAATACCCCTAATTGCTTTTTTGTGAACTTTGACTCTGTATGTTTGTATTAGAATAGTTAGTAAATAAAATAGTCCAATAATTACATGCAATACGTGAACACCAGTAATAGCATATACAAAAGAACCACTTGGGTTTGCAAATCCAAAATAGATGGAATTATAAACCATTTGACTCCAACCCCAATATTGCATGATAATGAATAAAATGCCTAATGCTAAAGCAACCGTTAAGCCTACTTTAGTTTTATTGAGTTCATCTTTCTTTGCCGACAAATAAGCCCATTGCATAAAAATACTACTCAATACAATTACGCCAGTATTCAACATAAACATGGTAGGTAAGTTAAATATTACCCATTCTCCTTCTCCACGTCTTACTATATATCCGCTGGTAAATGCTGCAAATAGCATAATGCTACTAACTATCAGTAACCATAAAACAAAAGTTTTAGGTTCAACTCCTGGTTCACGTTCGTCCATTGTTTTTCTGTCTATTGATTGAATCATTTTAAATTTTATCTATCAAGTAAAAAAGTTGAACAATGGGAAGATAAATAATTGCTGCCATCATTAGTTTTTTTGCATCAGCTAATTCGCAGTTTTTATATAATTTGTAAGCATAGAAACTAAAGTACAATGCACTAAATACTGCAACTACAGCAGCAACTACACCCGAAATATTAAATACAGTTGGTAAAATTCCAATAGGTATCAATATCAAAGAAAATAACAAACATTGGAAAGCAGTTTTTCTAGTTCTTCCTGGATTAAATGGTAACATTTTAAATCCTGCTCTTTTGTAATCGTCTTCTAAAATCCAAGCAATGCTCCAAAAATGTGGAAACTGCCAAACAAATTGAACCGTAAATAATACAATTGCAGCAATATCAATTTTACCAGTGTAAGCTACCCAACCTAACATGGTAGGTAAAGCCCCAGGAAATGCGCCAACAAATACTGAAATAGGTGTTACTCTTTTTAATGGTGTATATAAAAAAGCGTAGCTTAATAAAGAAACCAAAGCCAGTAATCCGCTTAATTGGTTTAAATAAAAGCCTATTAAAACTACACCAATTAACCCCATTAGGAATGAACTAATTCCTGCTTCCATTACACTCATTCTACCAGTAGAAACGGGTCTATTGGCAGTTCTAGTCATTAATTTATCGTAATCTTTCTCTATAATTTGATTGATTCCATTTGCTGAACCAGTAACTAATAAACCAGCAGTAGCTAAAATAAAAACTTCAAACCAATTTACTCTTCCCTGTGCAGCTGTTAAATAAGTGATTACTGAACTAAAAACCACCAAACTACTCAACCTAATTTTTATTAGTTGCATGTAGTCACTCACTTTTTGTTTCCAAAAACCAGTGTTTTCAATTGTTATATGTTGTTCTAAATTACTCAATTTTTTTTGTTTTTATCAATTACTATCCCGATTTATCGAGATTTTTGTTTTATTAAATATCAAAATGGCTGCAAATATTTGCAAACCTGCAATAATGCTTCCTACTGTTAAATGTAAAGAAGTTACTTGTTTTGGAAAACCCATATTTACCAAAACACTTCCACTTAAAGCCTGAGAACATAACAGTAAAATTATTCCCAAACCACTTTTGTAAATCAACGAATTTCTTTCAAATAAAACCCTATATTTTAAAAGCAAAAGTATTGAAATACCTAAATTTAAAACAGACCAAGTTCTATGCAATTTGAAAATAAATTCATCCATAAAAAACTTTGGCCATTGCGAACGGTATGGTTCACCTATCACATTAGCCACATGATCTACTTTTTCTCTTACTTGTGTACCACTAATTATTTGTATTAAACTAATAACCAAAGCCACAATAATTAACATTTTTAAAGAACTATTTTCTTTGAACTGAACTATATAAAACTGTTGCGATGAAGTAACAGTATAAACAAGTAAAGCTACAATTACGAGGGCAATTACCATATGAATAGTAACCATCCAAGTTGCTAAGTCGGTTGAAACCACTTTAGAACCTATCCAACCTTGAACTCCAACCAATATAAAAGCTACTAAACTTAGCCAAAATATTTTAGGATTTACTTTTAAATAAGGAAAAGCAAAAACCAAAGTAAGCAGTACTAAAAAGCCTATAACCACACCAATTAACCGATTGATGTATTCTATCCAAGTTTTAATTGGATCAAAATCGGCTATTTGTTTACCTTGAACTGCAAATTGAGTTTTATAATCAACTGGCAATTCCGATAAATTAGTTGGTGGAATATATTGTCCAAAACACTTTGGCCAATCGGGACATCCCATTCCACTTCCTGTGCTTCGTACCAAACCTCCTACAAATATTAAAAAGAACACCGCTATAATGGTTGCTATACCAAAGCGTCTAAATCGTATTTCGTATTTATTTTTAAACATTTATTTATTGTCCTCGGTTGGTGTCCTCACCAACCGATTTTGTGTGATTGGCAATACACCAATCACATTTAAGTTTTTTATTGCTTAAGCAAAACCTAACCAACGTTTAGCTAAAGAAAACAAAACTGCTTCTTCTTTTTCTAATGTTGGAACTTTCTTACGGTCTTCAGCAGGAACAACTTTTGCTTCACTTAAAGGATCCGTTTGTCCGTAATCAGGAGTAGTTTGAGGTATAAAATCCTTGTCGTGTCCTGGTACGCTATAATCATATGGCCAACGGTAAACATGTGGAATTTCTCCAGGCCAGTTTCCATGTAAATGTTTAACCGGAGTAGTCCATTCCATGGTGTTACTTTCCCAAGGATTTTGAACCGCTTTTTTACCTTTAAACATGCTGTAGAAAAAGTTAAATAAGAAGATAAATTGAGCAATACCACCAACAAAAGCTGCATAAGTAATGAACTTATTCATGTCAACAAATACATTGAATTGATCGTAAGCAGTAAATGCGTAATATCTACGAGGTACACCAGCTAAACCCATAAAGTGCATAGGGAAAAATACACAATAAGCAGAAACAATGGTTAACCAAAAATGGATATGACCTAAACTTTCGTTCATCATTCTACCAAACATTTTAGGATACCAATGATAAATACCGCAAATCATTCCAAATATAGCAGCGCTACCCATTACCAAATGGAAATGTGCAACTACAAAATAAGTATCGTGTAAGTTAATATCCAATGCTGCATTTCCTAAGAAAATACCTGTTAAACCACCAGAAATAAAGAAAGAAACTAAACCAATGGCAAACATCATTTGAGGATTTAAACGCAAATTACCTTTCCATAAAGTTCCTAAATAATTAAATGTTTTTACAGCCGATGGAACCGCAATAATTAAAGTTCCAAGCATAAACACTGAACCTAAGAAAGGATTCATACCTGTAATAAACATATGATGTCCCCAAACTATAAACGATAATAAAGCAATGGCCATAATAGAACCAATCATGGCACGGTAACCAAAAATAGGTTTACGAGCATTGGTAGCAATTACTTCAGAAGTAATACCTAATGCAGGTAATAAAATAATATAAACTTCAGGATGACCTAAGAACCAAAATAAATGTTGGAATAAAATTGGTGAACCACCAACTCTTTCAATTCCACCAGCTAAGTC
>JBMOGB010000179.1:0-8067 GCA_049318585.1 Bacteroidia bacterium
AGTATTTACAATGTTCAAAGAACAATAATTGAAAGCAAATCACAACTATTTGCTGCATACAAATATCTGTTTTTGAGTATTTACAATGTTCAAAGAACAATAATTATTGATATTATTATTTGAATTTTAATGGCATCAATGAATCCTCCAATGGCATTTGCACACAGCCCATCGGATTTGGAAAGCAAATCACAACTATCTAATTCAAACTAACTATACGGTTACTGAGCGGAGTCGAAGTAACAATTTGTTTTTTATTGGCATCAATGAATCCTGCAATGGCATTTACACACAACCCATCGGATTTGAAAAGCAAATCACAACTTTTTTGGGTAAGTTTTCGCAGTGCCTCTAGTGTGTGTTCTTTTTGCTTTATTGTTGTTTTTTTACGGCTTTTAACACCTGCCAAAGTTTTTTATGTTTGGCTTTATAAGCTGCTATGTATGCACTTATTTTTTCTCTTTCGGCATTGGTATAAGGCTTACTGCTAATAATAAAATCAACACCTTCCGGTTCTCTAATTATTCCCATTGTTTTATTTATTAAAATATTTATCTACATGTCAAGTTTCACAAGGTTTTTGCTACCACTTTTCTTACTCCGTTTAAGGCTATTTTTGTGGTTTTTTTAATCCAGTTGTCATGATTATTATTATTTAAAAGTTAGTTTTTAGTTTACTCTTTTGGCTGCCCATTTTATTATTTGTTGTGCATCGGCTATCGCTATGCGCAAATAGTTTTTATGGCCTACTCCATCGTTCCCTGCCACTAGTTGCAATTGTTGGTAACAGCTTACAAAATAATCAAGCATTTTTTTGTTCTGCTTTGCAAGAGCTGCTTCGTAATCTTCTACATTTCGCCTTTGGTTCTTTTTGGTATTGGTAAATAAATTTGCATTATCTAGCGCATAAAGCACACCGATATATGCAGTATGTCCAGCCATGCGTACATACTTTTTGTCGGTATAAACGTTGTTGTGAAGCTTTCCATTTTGTTTAAGTATATCTAAGGCGGTTTCTATGTATTGCATGGCTTCGCTTAATACTGTGTTTTCGGCATTACCCAAACATTTTTTTCGATTACTGAGTGTAGCCAAAGTATTTTTTTTAGTTGTTTTTATCATAACTATTATTAATAATAAGTATTTACAATATTCAAATGAATAATTATTGAATGCACCAAAACGAGTTTCAAATTATTTTACTCAATCTCTTTTATGCTAAAACTATTTTAGGTGTAGTTCCAAATACTATTATGTAAGCTTTCAACAAATCATTTAATTTATTTATATCAAAATCATCAGCTTTTACCGTTGCAACATTTTTTCTTTTATCTTTAACATTATTGCTTATTTTTAGAACATTTTGATCGATTAAGTTCTGTATCATTTCCAAATCATTTCCATATGGAAAATAAACCCAGTTACATTTTTTTAAATTTATTGTTTGAAATATAAACTTATAAAACTCGAATAAACTTGCTCTTTCGCGTATAAATGGCGATAAATAAAACTCTATATAATCAAAAGGTTTTTCTTGAACAAAATGCTCATTAATATATTCAGCAATAAATGATGCACTACCTCTATGAGAACCAATGTTGTAAATTATTTGCTTTGAATCAACAACTTCATTTTCATTTGAAAATATATCATAACAAGCCAATCCAATTGCGTATAAAAATTCGTGTTCTGAATCAATATTTTTCAATTTATCTTGTTTAAAATCCTTAAGCGTTTTTTCCTTTTCTTTGTTTTTTTTATTAACAATTTCCCCAAGAGGACCAGACATGATTTTTATGTGCTCATTAAGTCTTTGTTGAGATGTTGGGTGTAAAAAATTTGAATAAGGTGAGTTTATCCAACCATTTGGCGCTATTTGATTATAAAGACTATCCTTATATTCAAATATTTTATTAAATAATTCAAAACAAGCTTTATTTGATTTAATCTTTTCCATATAAATTAATTTGTCATCTAGTTTTTATCAAATGAATCAAAACTTTATAATCAAGATTTCCATTCAATTTCTCCATCTGGTTTTATCTCAAAATCTTTTCCTTCAATTGCTGTTTTGAATTTAGAAGCTCCTAAAAAAATCCTTGATTGATAAATATCTAAACTCAAATCTTTTTCTCCACCACCTAAATCATCATTAGTTCTTGCTTCAATATGGTTTTGTAAATACACATAAACTGTTGCTGGAGCAGGCTCATTAAATTTATAAATTCTAAAAACCCTTTTTAAAAGTAAATCCTTTGATATTTCTTTCAATTCATCGATTGTTTCTTTATAAAAAATAACTTTTGTTCCAACTTTTAAAATAGTATGTAATGGAAGATTTATTTTATTCTTCCCTTTTCCTCCTTCCATACTTTTGTAATAATTATCGTTAAACAAGTCACTTTCATTTTTCAAACCTAATTTAGCAAGTTCAAACAATCCAACAATTCTAAATGCTCTTTCAATTTTATTATTTACCTCTAATTCGTAATAAAGGCAAAAGGTGTTTTCATTATTTTGAGCATAAATAACATTCTTGTACTCTTGTTTTGACACGCTATTATGTTGATGAATTGCTAAAGCTTTTTCAGGAGTTAAATACCCTCTTCCAGCTGCAACTTTACATCTAACTTTCTTTATTACTTCATTGCCTTTATGAAATGGTATAGGTTCGAGTTTTGCTTTATCAAAACTTAAACCTTCATCCATACGTTTTTGCAGTTCATTCTGAACTAACTCTTTTACTTTAGCATCTACAATATGCTTGCAATCATTTATACTTGTAAAAGTAGAAATTGGATAACGTTCTACCAAACTCAGTTCACCTTTATTCTTAATAGCACCAAAGAAACTATCTTTATGCAACTGTCCTCTTATACTATCTCCTTTAGACAATAAAGGTATTTTATTTCCATCTTCATCTGTTTTGTATTGCCATTCGCCATTTGCCAATTTCTCTTTTACATATTGTACTTCGCCACGTTTTCTAACTGTTTTGTATGTTGGTGTTAAAGTTCTATGTTGTGCTTGATAATTTATTAATACATCATCTTCAATTCCTAAAATATATTTAGTTTCAAAATTATTCCATTGTCTAGGCTTTTCATGATAGCCTTGGTTCTTTTCATTTGCTTCGTTATAGTTCAATAAAATTTTATCACGAATTGCTGCCGAAGGAATTAAAGTTAAAACTGCCGCATCTATTGCATGATGACTATGTTTAGTTCTTTCTTTCTTTTCAAACCTTGGTTGAATTTTATATATTTTCCTAAAGTCGGAAGTAATGTTACCTTTTTGAACTTCTACTTTGTTAAACACGGTTTTTAAATACGGCAATGCATATTTAGTTATGGTTTGTGTATCTTTAAGTTGGCTATTTCTCCAGCCTGCTTTATACTCAGTAATAGTAAATGATTGGAGTTTTTTTCTCCAATAATCCAACTCCATTTTTATTAAATGTCTTCTTTGAATGATATTATCTTTTATACCTTTATCATCCGATTTTTTTGCCCTCCACTCTTCAAGTTGGTTTTCCAGGTATTCTATCTTTTCAAAACTTCTAATTGTTATACTTTTTCCTTTTATTTTCTTCTCAACTTCTTTCATTTTACCAAATACAATTTGCATGGTATTTAAAATGGCAGGATAAATTACACCATTTAAAGTATAGTCGCTTTTGTAATTTGGACACTCACTTGGTAATTTTTTACCTTTTATTTGTTGGTTATATGTTTTATCAGCAATAGTCAAGTTTTTCAATTCATTGTCAAAACTCATACTAGCAGGAATGCTGTGCTCAAAATCGTATTTTGATCCATCTAAAATTTCTTTTAAACCTATTGTTTTACCTGTATATATACATTGTCGTTTTTGCTCTTCCGAAAGTCTAATTTTATCAATTAGGTTCTTATCTTGTTCGTTAAAGTTAGTTTTACATTCATTGTTAATTTCAACAATTTGTTTTTTGTATACATCATTTTCCTTTTCTCTATCTCGTTGCCAACGCTCAATTGCCCTGCGTTTGTTGGCATCGTTTAGTTCTCTAGCTATTTCTATAACTATTCTCGTATCTGGCTCAATTTTTCCTACCTTAATTAAATAGTTTATCAGTTTTTTTAGTTTATGCATGGTTTTTAAAGCCATTGGGTTTTTAAAACCTTTACTTATAGGCTCTGGACTTCCTAAATAATATTTACCATCAGTGGCAATTGCTGGCACATAACTCTCTTGTTCAGAAGGATGCCACAAATACTTAATATTATTAACAGAAATACCTGTTTCATTCATTAAAGCAACAAAAATTCTTTCATGTAACCTACCTGCTTTTATAAAATGATTCTCTGCTTTCCACTTAGGTTTTGATAAAAATAAATTGATTTCATCTGTGATATCGTTTAAAATATTTAAAGCCTTTTGTGTAGGTAATGCATTCCAATAATAATCTCCAAAATTTTCTGAAATTATTTTAGTTATAGTTTCATTTTTATTTGTTTCAAAGATTTTTTTATCTTCAAAATAAATTGCAATCAATGAATTAACTATTGCTACTTTTTTTTGTTCGTATTTAAAGTTTGTTATTATTTCTCTAATAAATTTAGCATAGTTATTTGTATCCTCGTCAGTTAAATTTTTAAGTCCTAAAACTTTATGAAGATTAGCCAAATAAACGGCTTCACTATAAATAAAACCTTTTTGTAAATATGGAAGTATTTTTTTTATTGCACTTAAACTTAGTGTCGCATAACCTTGTTGCAATCTAATTTTAGCAAATACTTCGGCCTTGTCATCTGTTAATTTTAACTTTTCAATTACAAATCTTTTCAAAAAGTCAAATGGTTCTTCTCCTGTTTTTTTATTGGTAGTTTTAGTAAAATGTAAATGCCATAAATCTTCAATATTATAACTGTGTTTTTTTGGTTCATCATAAATAAGTTCTTGCCATTCTAAAATAGAAGTCCAGTCATCGCCAAACATTTCTTTCATTTTATACAAAAATGAAAAACTGATAACCTTTGTATCATTTGGAAATTTAGCAGTAATTTCAAAGCCTACTTTTTCTAATTCTTTTACAATACTTGATAATTTAAAATCATTTGCAGCCTTAAAAAATTGAGGATAAACGATTTGATTCAACGCATCATATAGTTCAAGTTTGTTGATTGAAATATCATTTTTTATTATCGGTTTTATTTTTAAATTATTAATAAAAACCCAAGTCCTATATTCTTCATATAATGGATGACTAATTGGACATCTTCTTTTGTTTTGCTCAAAAGTACAAACACCTACTAATCCTTTTTGACTTCTTAGTGGGCGTTGCCAAATAATAGCACCCCACAAAGCTTTGTATAAATGCTCTAAACTTTGAATATTACATATTGTTTGAAGTTCTTTATCTAATTGACTTCTTAAATTATATCTTTTACGAATTCGAACACCATTCTGTTTTTGAACTTCGTACAATGCTGCCCCTAAAGTTTTATATTTTGCAATAAATGGTTCTATTTCATCCGCACCAACAGCACCACTTTCTCCACCACCTTTTTTTATTGTTTTACTAAGTTCGTCTTTTTCGTTTTCGTCAATATTTTGACCATCATTGTAACCTCTTCTTTGAACTAATTGATACAAAACCCTACCAATAATATGAGGTTCTCTTTTAAAAATATCAATTTTTGATTCATCAATTATTAGTGACCTAAACAAATAATAACTTTCATGTTTACTAAAACCAAATCTTTCAAAATCCGGTTTTCCATCCCCATCAAAATCAAATCTTAGCCATTGTATAAACTTTTCTGATTGAGGATATCTTCTACCTACTCCTTTTGTATAATGTCTCCATTCATTTAATTCCTCAATTGTTAATGGACACATTCCTTCAAGAATTAAGCATTCTAACAACTCCCATTTTCTGTATTTTTCAGCTTGATAGTTTCTTCGTTTACCTCTGGCTTCTGTTCTTTTTTGAACCATTGGATGTTCTCCAGATTTGTCTTCGGCTACACCTTTATCAAAAGTTAGCACTCCTTTATCAATTATTTGATTTTCTATTTCGCTATTAATTTCTCTAATAGCCCAACCAATTGAATTTGTTCCTAAATCTAAACCTAAAATTCTTTCCATAATTTGTTTTTATACTTTATAAAATTATATTTGTTGTCGAAAGCTTATCACAATAAGGCTATAAGCCGAAGATAACTCTTAAATCCTGCGTACTCCGTGGGATTTTTTTTGCTTCATTCAAAAGTATTTAATTAATTAACATTAACAAAATTTTTCTTTCTAATTCCAAACTAGCAATCAAAACAGCTCCAATTGCTGATAAGGTGTTTGAGTTTCTTGTATTTTTTTTCCATAAAATATTTCCATCATTCCAAACTGTTTGTCGGTAATGCTTAATATTCCTATATGTCCTTTGGTAGGCAGTTTGTCTTTGGTTCGTTTAATATGTACTTCTGCATTTTCGCGGCTAGGGCAATGGCGCAGATAAATACTAAACTGAAACATGGTAAAACCATCTTGCATAATTTCTTTTCTAAATCGTGCAGCTATTTTGCGTTCCTCAGGTGTTTCGGTTGGCAAATCAAAAAAAATGAGTACCCACATAATTCTATATTCGTTTAAACGATCCATTGTTGTTAATTGAAAGATTATAAAGATTACAAAGATTGAAAGATTGAAAGATTACAAAGATTGAAAGATTACAAAAATTGGAAGATTGAAAGATTGAAAGATTGAAAGATTGAAAGATTACAAAGATTGAAAGATTGGAAGATTGAAAGATTACAAAAATTGGAAGATTGAAAGATTACAAAGTTGAAAGATTAGAAGTTGACTAAACGGTAAAGTCATGCTGTAAGCATCTTCTTAGCTTTAAATGATTACTCGCCATTAGCTAACCATCAACTAATTCAAGGAAGATTCCTACGGAATGACTAACCGAATAATATTAATTATTGTTTCCTTCGGCAAGCTCCTTTAGTCACCTTTTCATTTGCTAATTGCCTATTGCTAATTGCCTATTGAAGGAGTTCCGGAAAAAGAATTCGTTTACTGTCGCCCATGTAACATTTAACCAAACTACTGGTGGTTTTTTGTAATCCTACCATTAGCGGACTTCGTTGTTTATCTATAAAAATTTCGGTAGCAGGTAAACTCAGTAATTGGGATTTTATTTCCTTAGTAAGTTCTTGTGCTGTTTGGTTGGTTTTAACTATGCTAAACACCAAGTCATCGGCATAGGCGCGGTAAGGTTCCATCATGTCATCGGCTAAGCAATAAGCGTTGTATTTGTTTTTATGGTGTATTCCCAAGGTAGGTAATAATCCACTTGCTACTAAGGCTCGTGCTACTGTAGCTCTTATAATTGCATAAGCATAATTCAATAAATTATTGGGGTAAACTCCTTCCCTATCTCTTAAAAATAATGGTTCGTTAGGAGCTAATAAAGGCGAAAGACTTTTCCAATAAAAAGCTGCTGCACGACCTTCCAAATTCATGGTATCACCACTATTTACATCGTTAGCCCATTGAAGCATACTGGCATTACTAAAACCATATTTATTTAATACAAAAGCTTGGTTACGTATTTTGGTTTTAACTGTTTGTTGCCAAAGTTGTTTTTTTAAAGGTGCGCTTGCTTCTATTTGGTATTTAAAGCGTTCAGTTTGCAAGGTATTTGTTGCCAATGGCAATTGTAACGAAACAGGATGATGGCTTTCATTACAAACGATAAAAGCAATATTGAAACTTGCCATTTTTTGTAGCACTGCATGGCTTAAAGTTATTTGATTATGGTCTAGCATGAGTATTCCAATATCTTCTAAGGGAACAGTGTTTCCAACCAACTTATCCATTCCCTTTGCATGCGGAACCGATAATACCAATTGTTCATTGCTAATGCTTAAATGCAAAGGATTTCCTACATAAATGGTTCGTTTTATCATAATGGGTATTTTAAATATTTCATTTCAAGAAACTTACATGAATAATGCCAAAATTCAATATTCAAAATGTTTAATCATGCTATCAAATATAATTATTTGGAATTTATAAACTAATGAT
>JBMOGB010000180.1:0-7993 GCA_049318585.1 Bacteroidia bacterium
TAATTGGCCATGTGCCATCGGTTTTACATACTCCATTAATGAGTGGCGCTAACGCTATTCATGGTGTAGTAATTATTGGTTCTATCATCGTTATGGGACAAGCAGAACATACACTTTCACTCATCTTAGGTTTCTTAGCAGTAGTGCTTGGAACGCTTAACGTAGTTGGTGGATTTGTAGTAACTGATAGGATGCTGGAAATGTTTAAAAAGAAAAAGTAAGGTTTTAAATTCGAAAAAATAAATTCGAAATTCGAAAAAATAAAAAATATAAACATTGGAAGATGTAACAAATAAGATTTATGACTTAGAAGAAAGAACTTTTCAGTTTGCTTTAAAAGTCAGAGTTTTTATAAAAAAACTTCTGAGAAATATAAATAATATAGAAGATGGAAAGCAACTAGTTCGTTCCTCTGGTTCTGTTGGTGCTAATTATATAGAAGCCAATGATAGTTTAGGTGAAAAGGACAAGCTTATGAAAATAAGAATTTGCAGAAAAGAAGCTAAAGAAAGTAAGTATTGGTTACGATTAGTTGATACTGAAAATATTGAAATATTAGAAACAGAAAGAAAAAATTTGATCCAAGAATCACATGAATTGATGTTGATTTTTGGTTCTATTTTAAAGAATTTAACAAAATAAAATATATACAAAACAAACAAATAATTTTTTCGAATTTCGAGATTAGAATTTAGAGTTTTCTAAACATCTTTCGAATTTCGAATTTTAAATTTCGAATTTATGGAAAACAACATATTACAAATAATCTACTTAATAGGCTCAGTTACCTTTATACTTGGCTTAAAATTTTTAGGAAACCCTGCCACTGCGCGTAAGGGTAATTTAATGGCTGCTTTTGGAATGATCATTTCCATTTTTGGCACCATATTTTTATACACCACAGAAGCTGGTGCGCACTTACATAACCTCGGTTTTATCTTTGGTGCATTGGTAGTTGGAACAGTTGTTGGCTGGATGATTGCCAAGAAAGTTCAAATGACTGCCATGCCCGAAATGGTGAGTTTATTTAACGGAATGGGTGGCGCTTGTGCCATGTTAATTTCTGTTATTGAATTCAAACATTTAAGCGAAACCGATATGTCAATGGTAGAACCAGCTCATTTATTAATCATTTTATTAGGCTTAATCATTGGATCAGTTTCATTTGCTGGAAGTATCATTGCTTGGGGTAAATTAAGTGGAAACGTAAAAGACAAATCATTAGGCATGCAACAAGTAATCAATATTGGTTTATTGTTGGTAATATTGGTTTTAACCACCATTATGATAATGGGTAACGGTGCTTATACCATTGAATTATTCTATGCTGTTTTTGTGTTATCATTATTATACGGAATATTATTTGTGTTGCCAATTGGTGGTGCCGATATGCCAGTTGTAATTTCATTATTGAACTCGTTTACGGGTGTAGCTGCTGCTTGTGGCGGATTTTTATACGACAATAAAGTCATGTTAGTAGGTGGAATTTTAGTTGGTTCGGCCGGAACATTATTAACCATTGTAATGTGTAAAGCCATGAACCGTTCATTGCTAAATGTATTGATTGGAAACTTTGGTGGCAATGCGAATTCAGCAGATGCTGTTCCTTCTAATTTTGAAGGTTCGGTTAAAGAAGTTTCTGCAAGCGATGCAGCAATTTTGATGAAATATGCAAAGAAAGTAATCATAGTTCCAGGTTACGGATTAGCGGTTGCGCAAGCACAACATATTGTTCACGATTTAGAATTGTTATTAGAAGCTGAAGGCATTGATGTAAAATATGCCATTCATCCTGTAGCAGGACGTATGCCTGGCCACATGAATGTATTGCTTGCTGAAAGTAACGTAAGCTACGATAAGTTGATAGAAATGGAAGAAGTAAATCCGGAATTTGCTACTACCGATGTAGTATTGGTAGTTGGTGCAAACGATGTGGTAAATCCTGCGGCTAAAACCGATCCTACTTCACCTATTTACGGAATGCCAATACTCGATGTAGAAAATGCAGCCAACGTGATTGTAAACAAACGAAGCATGAAAGCTGGTTATGCAGGTATTGAAAACGAATTGTTCTACAAACCAAAAACAAGCATGTTATTTGGTGATGCCAAAAAAGCTTTAACTCAATTAGTGAGTGAAATTAAGGCTTTGGGATAATGTGGTATAAGTTTTCAAAACATGCTTTAGAAGAGTTAGAAAATCGTAGTATTTCTATGGAAATTGCTGCGAAAATATTAGATAATCCACAACAAATAATTGAAGAAGATGGAGATAAAAAAATCTACCAATCAATAATTGTTGAAGAAGGAATAGAATATTTAATAAGAATTTTTGTTGCCATTGATAAAATACCAAATGTTATAATAACTTTGAATAAAACAAGTAAGATTTCAAAATACTGGAACAATGAAAGTAAGATACGATAAAGAAGTAGATGTAATGAAAATTGTTTTTAGCAACCATAAAATAGCTGAAAGCGATGAAGAGAAACCAGGTGTTATTCTTGATTTTGATGCTCAAGGAAATATTGTTTCTATGGAAATTTTAGATGCTTCTAAAAGTATTACTAGCCCACTTTCGGTAGATTATGAAGTGGCAGGAATTGAAAACTAATTTGCTTCTAAAAACAAGTATGTTATTTGGTGATGCAAAAAAAGCATTGACTCAGTTAGTGAGTGAAATTAAGGCTTTGGGGTAAAATTATATCATAAAAATATGAAGGAAAAAGGTTGGCTTAGTTCAACCTTTTTTGTTTAGTTAAATAATGTTTAGAAAAACTAATAAATATATTAAATGAAATTTCATTATTTATAATCCATGAAAAGAAGTCTAATTTTATTTCTTATTATTTTTGTTTTTTCTTGTAAAAAAGAAGAACAACAATTTTATTATCCAATAAAAGCGAAACTTAGTTTATTTAATTCAATGGAGAATTATTTAAATTGTGGTTTGTCTGTTGACTTCACTGATAGGGCTATTATTATTAATTCTTCTTCTAATTGGAATAATAGTGGTAAAGAAAGAAAATTCTTTTATGAATTAAATTATAGTGAAACATCAATAGGTATTATTAAACCAAAAATATTGTATTTAAATGCGTCTATTTCAGACTCTAGTTATACAAACATTCAGATAATTATAAATGGACAAATGGATCAGTTATTTATTAAGACAAATAGAGATTATATTTTTGCTGATTTAAAATCTACAAATAAAGTTGAATTTTCAGGACCAAGTATATTAAATAGGTTAAAGCCAGGCACAATTTGGGGTTATATACAATGTAAGGATCAATCATTTTTGAGTTTTGCTAATGATTTTAAGGATTCAATTATTACTTCTGGTAATATCATTGCTGAAAAGTTGTTGCCTGGGCCTTATTATTATTTCAATATTTCTAAGGATAGTTTAATAGATAATTTGATAGAACAACAAATAACCAATTTAGATGGAATTATTATTCCATTTGCATTTAAATATAATAATGATTTTTCGGCAATTAGAAAAATTGCTGAAAGGTTTGCTTATTTACCATCTGATAAAAATGCTTTAGCTATATATTTAAGAGATTCATTTGGCAATAAAATTTTAATTAAATACTACTTATGAAATTGTTAATTACATGCATATTGTTTTTTTTATTTTCTTCTTGTTTCCTTGAAAATAATGGAGATGATTGTATGGGTGGTGCTTGCTGTTGTTCTAATCAAATTGTTGATACAATTGAACCAACAGACAGTAATTATTTCCCTGATAAAATTCGTCAACAAATAATTTTTGCTTCAAAAACTGATTCAACAATATTTCAATGTTATACAATTGGCATTAACAAAAATGCAAAATTGGTAAAAGTTGGTACAAAAGCAGAACAAGTTAGATGTGGAACTGATTATTGTGACTTCCTTGTAAATAATATTCCTCAAAACATTATTTATAATACTTTAGGTAAAAATGAAATTCTCAAAATTGGAAGACAAACAGAAATAATACTAAAATATACGTACAGCTATAGTTATGATTATGCTGTTTCTGAATATTCGTTTATAAATATTTTAGGATCGCAATTCTATTTTAAATCAAACAGTTTTAACATCAATGATTCAAATAATGTAACATTTAATCAGTCATTAAATATCGAAAATAATTTGTTTTCTGAAGTTTTTGTTCTTGAAAAAGACACCTTAAAACTACCCAGTTTTCAACCTTTTAAATGTTATTACTCAAAAAAGAATGATGGTTTAATTGGGTTTGAACTGAAAAATGGAAGCAAGTTTTTTAGGGTTAATTAAACCTTCACATCCCTTTAAACAAAGCAATTGTTTTCAAAATAAAAAAAACTGAAAAATTAATTTTAGAATTCATAATTCAAAATCTACTAAATTTGAATCACAAATTTTATAATTTTCCCTCCATGAAAAAACTCCTCCTTTTCCTTTTTTCTATCCTTGCATTTATGCAATCAAAAACTGCAAAAGCCGATGAAGTTATTGTGCCTCCCGATACAGTTAAAGTCGGTGTTTATTTTATTAGTCTGCACGATATTGATTTTAGGCAAAAGGAATATACTGTAAGGTTTTGGTTGTGGTTTAGGTATAAAAATTCGGATTTCGATTTTGCTAAAAATGTAGAAGTTCCCAATGCAAAATCTATTGAAAATACCGACAATTACACCGATACTTCCAATGGTGAAGTGTTTACGCTCATGAAAATGAAATGCGTGATGAAAGAATCGTGGCAAGTTCAAAACTATCCTTTCGATAAACAGCAGTTAGAAGTGCTTATTGAAAACTCGCAGTATGACTCACGCAGCTTGGTTTTTATAGCTGACACGGTTGGCGAACATTTTGATCCAGCATTAACTATAGCTGGTTGGAATATTAGTAAAATAGTGGTAAAAACAGGCTTACAAAATTATGAAACTACCTTTGGCGATTTAACTTTAAAGGAAGCCAAATCGAGTTACGCTTCGTTTAAAGTTGCTATATTTATTGATAGAAATGCGTGGGGATTATTCTTTAAATTATTTTTGTGTATGTATGTTTCATTTTTCATTTCATACATGTGTTATTTTATTCATGCCGACAGCATTGAATCACGCTTTGGGCTTAGCGTAGGCTCATTATTTGCAGCAGTTGGTAACAAATATATCATTGATTCTATTTTACCTGAATCATCTACTTTTACCTTGGTCGATTCATTGCATGCGTTTACTTTTATTTCTATTTTGGTAACCATTATTTTAAGTGTTTATTCGTTAAAATTAGCCAACGAAAACCAGTTGGAAAAAGCCAACAAATTAGACCATAAAGCAGCTAGAATATTGCTATTAACTTATTTGGTTTTAAACATTGTTTTTGTGCTAAAAGCAATATTTTTTTAAATCAATCCTGCAATTTTGTGTTTTTGACCATCATTTCAAATCATATTCTAAAACCAACATTTTACAAAAACAAACTTGTTTTAGCTGCTAATTTATTTAAGTTTACCAATTATAAATAAGCATTTTTTTTACCATGAAAAACCGTTTTTCTGTATTATTTATTTCATTTTTTGTTGCATTGCAATGTATTGCGCAGCAACAAAAATTATCGCCAATTACCCAAGTTTATTTGAATAAAAATAAAGGTTTAAATAAAACCGAAAATAGGATAAGAGCACTGGTTCAAGTAAATGAAAATGTATTGAAAAATGAGCTAACAGCAAAAGGAATTACTGTTCAAACCAAAGCTGGAAATATTTGGAGTGTAACCATTCCAATCAATGTTTTAAACTATATTTCAAACATAAAAGGCATTGATTATTTGGAAACTTCATTGGCTGCAAAGCCACAAATGCAAGACACTGATTGGATTCAAACCAAAACAAATTTGGTGCATCAAGGTTATAATTTGCCAATGGCCTACAAAGGCGATGGAGTAATAGTTGGTATTATTGATATTGGTTTCGATTATAACCATCCTGCGTTTTACGATGAACAAGGAAATTGTAGAATAAAACGAGTATGGGAACAAAACAAAACTGGAACGCCACCAACTGGTTATAATTATGGCAATGAATTAACAAATTCCTCCAACATAAAAGCAGCAATAACCGATCGTTTTTCCGACTCGCATGGAACCATGGTAGCAGGAATAGCGGCTGGAACTGGAATATTAAGTAAAGGAAATGCAAACCGCGGAATGGCGCCAAATGCTGAGTTGGTTTTAGTGGGTTTGTATTATGGTGAAGAAACTTTTTTAGACGATAAAAATGTTTCCGCACCATCGTTTGTCGATGGCATGAATTATATTTATAAATATGCGGAATCGGTCAATAAACCTGCCGTTATTAATATAAGTTGGGGGCATCATGCTGGTGCGCACGATGGAACTTCATTGCTTGACAAAGCCATTGAAAACTTAACTGGCGCAGGAAAAATATTGGTAAATGCTGCGGGTAACGAAGGTAAAACACAATTGCATTTGTTGCAAAAATTAGCAAACGATACTTTTTACACGTATAATTATTTTAACAGAAAAAGCTTTGTTTACGAAAACAATTTGACTGATTTTTGGGGCAGTGCCAACTCAGATTTTTCAGTTCAAATTAGGTTAACTGATACTTTGCAAAACTTGGTTGCGGCTAGTAATTTTATCAATGCTTCTAGCAATCAATTAACCAATGGAGTTTTGGTAAATGGAAACGATTCTTTGACATTTTCGTTTGCTTGCCAAGCAAAAAACATCAATAATAATAAACCAAATATTTTTGTTAATTACCATAATTCTAACCGAGGAAAGTATTTTGTTTCCTATGCTTTTACATCTAATAATACTGATTTACATGCTTGGAATTGTGGTTACGAATGGTCGAAAGGTTATCCGTTATTTTTGGCCAATATTCCAGGGCAGGCTGTAAAACCAAATCATTTAAGTGGCGACAACAAATTTACCATTGGTGAATCGGGAGCAAATAGCAAAGCAAGTGTGGCCGTTGGATCTTATAACTCCAATGTGGCTTGGCAAAACTATTGGGGAAATGTAAAAACGGTGGATGATATTAGCCAAAAAGATACCATTACAGGCTTTTCTAGCCGTGGCCCAACTACTGATAACAGAACCAAGCCCGACATTACCGGACCAGGTTATTTTGTAGGTGGTCCAGCGAGTAGTTTAACACCATTCAATGATGCCGACATTACAGATACTTTTCAAGTAAATGGAAAACGTTTTGATTATATTATGTCGGCCGGAACTTCATTTGCTGCACCTTGTGTAACTGGTGCCATTGCGTTAATGCTAGAAGCCGACCATAGTTTAACACCAAATAAAGTGTTAAATATGCTCAAGAATTCGGCAAGAGTAGATTCAAAAACAGGAATAATTCCTACCAATGGAAGTAATAATTGGGGTTGGGGAAAAATAAATACTTATGAAGCTGTAAAATTGGCTTTTGCTACCGCAATAAATGAACAAGATAATGAGCAAAATAAAACCATTATTTATCCAAATCCATTTACCAATTCCATTCAATTATTGAACAGCCAAGAACCTTTATGGGTGGAGGTTTACAATGTTTCAGGGCAATTACTTTTCAGTAAAAATATTTTGCCAAATGAAAACATATCATTTGCACATTTACCTACTGGAATTTATTTGCTAAAAACCACCAATGAACTAGGCGGAACACAAGTAAGTAAGTTGGTGAAGTATTAGTTAATAGTATAATGAAATCTAGTTTAAACTTTCAAAAGCAATTGGACAATTGCATTAGTTGTGCTTTAACAACCGTCATTGCAAGGGATAATTTTTTTCAAAAAATCAATATAAAATGACTGAATTTTTTGCTTTTGACTTTTAGTTAAAGCTTTGTATGAAAAACGTCAATGGTAGGCACTCCCGATAGTTTTCGTAAGAATTATCAAAAGCAAAGTTCCAGAGGAACGAACTTATGGTAGCTACCAGTGAAACTGGTGGTTAAAGGTAAGTATAAACACAACGAAAACCCCTAAATA
>JBMOGB010000181.1:0-7825 GCA_049318585.1 Bacteroidia bacterium
TTATTTCATTTTGTGCAGGGTTTGGGTAAACCGTAAACACTTTTTCAGGGTTTATTATTTGTACTATTCCATCTTTGGCATTGCAGCCAGGTATTATACAGCCATTGGTATCTGTTTTTATCAACCAAGCATCTGAATCTCCTTTTGCATGCGTGCTGTCTTTGCTATCACCACAAATTAAAAAACCATCATCTATTGGGGTAAGGCTATAAGCACGGTTGCTTAAATACCAATTACTAAAAAGGCGTTTCCAAATTATATTTCCTTGTAAATCAAATTTTGCAAACATTACGTACTGAGTGTAATCACCTGGGTTTTCTCTTTCAGAAATCTTATGCTCTATTAATGCATATAAATATCCGTTATGGTAGGTCATTGCACCCATTCTTGAATCTAATCCACTTATACTGTTTACAACTGTTAAAAATCTTTTTTTCCACAATATATTTCCGTTATTTTCATCTATTTCTGCTATGTAACAAAAAGAAGTATCACCAAAAACATCATCAAAATAACCATAATTTGCAATATTACATCCTGATAAAAAACACCTGTCATTAGTTTTAGTTAACCAAGCTACCACCGTTAATAAACTACTTTTTCTATCTAATAAATGTTCCCAAAGTATGTTTCCTAAAGTATCTACTTTGGCATACCAAGCAAAAGAAGAGTCGTCAGAACCTGTACTTTCGCCAAAATATTTAAAACCTGCTAGTAAAAAATTACCATCTTTGGTTTGTACTACATTATTGGTATAACATCTTTTATCTTGAAATACTTTACCCCAAAGTAAATTACCATTGGAATCAACGCATTGAATTGATAGTTTAACTTTAGAGGCTACATTATTGGTATAATCAAATCCAAATAAATAGATTTTATTATTTAAAAAAGAATTGCAAGTCAAATCTAATTTAGAATTATATGAAACACTTCTTTTATTACTTATAACTAAACTACTATCAGAATTTATTAAATAATGTTTGATAATATTATTGGTGTCTATTACTCCGTAAATATAATTGTTTTTCAAACCATTTATTGGGAATAGGCTTGAGGCTGATAAATAGTTTTCTTGAATTTCATTTTTGTTTATTATTGTTAAATTGGTATCAATTTTCACTATAAAAATTTTCCTGTATTTTGTACTATCTTTAACAAAAAAGTTAATGGATGTACCCGAAAGACAAATATTATTACCCACACTATTAACATACTTAAATGATTCCCACTCAGTATATAAATCAAACATTTTAGAATAGGTAATTTGACCATTTACAAATATTATTTTAAATACTAAAAATAAAATAAATACTATTTTTTTCATAACATAAAAAAGGCATAAGCTATTTATGCTTATGCCTTATATTTTATTTAGTGAGTAATAATTATTTTGCTAGTAGTATTAATCGTTTTACCATTGCTTAAACGAACAAAGTAAAAACCACTGTTTAGGCTAAGCGCGTCTAGTTGAATAGTTCCATTTTTTTTATTAATTAACTGATAAACGACTTGTTTACCTGTTATGTCTAATAAAGTTATAGTTGTATTTTCAGTTAATTCTTCTATGATGTATCCAATATTTATAAGATTGTTAGCTGGGTTAGGATATACATTTAATTGATTGGTTTGTTTAGCTATTACATTTGATGCTACAGAAGTATTTTTAGCCATCAAAGCACTTTCTTCTCCATTAATCCCTTTTTCAATATAAGCATCAAAACTATAATCTTTAACCAAAGTAAATATCCCTTTTGCACTTTCGGCTGCACTACTTCTAGTAGCTGCTATCGTTTCTAAAGTAATCCACTCTTCATCTGTTAATTGAAATATATTCCTACTATCCAAATTGGCAGTTATCAATAAATTATAATAAGCAATAAAGTTAGCTAACTCATCACTTCCATCTGATTCTATTTCTCCAAGTAAATTGTTGGCATCGCTTAATTTACCAGCATTATAATAAGTGGCTACCAATAGTTTTTTGCTTGCCAAATCACTTTCACCTACTAAAAAAGCAATAATAGAATCATTGGCATTTACTGTACTGTCCATTCCTTCCCAAGTGTTATAAGCCCAAAGTACTTCTCCTCTTCCCTGTGCAAGTTCAGTGTAGTAATATTCCCTTTCGGTTATAGCCTCTTGCAAACCTGTTGAGGTTAAGTTGCCACTATTAATGGCATTAGTTAAGCTAGTAATTTGTGTTTTACTTTCATTATATTTTGATTTACCATTATTAGGGTTTGCGATCATCCTATTATCGCAATCAATAGAAGGTGTTGTAGCGCAATTGTCTTTTGAGGAAACACTTAATCCAGAAGCACTACAGTCTGTTACATTTACATTAATTACATTTACAGGAATATTTACTGCAGTAGGTTCATATACATAAGTTTTAGGAGCTGCCAAGTAGTTATTCATGTCGTTTAATGGGTTAGTAATAAATTCATTTTTGTAATCTTTTCTCTCATTAACAAATCCGCAATCCCCAAATTTTGGTGTTTTACTTGTAGAAGTATTACTATTAGGATTCATTAGGAAAGCAGAACTGTTTAGGTCTGTAAACCTATTACAGGTAATATCTATATCCTTGTTGTTAAATTGGGTTTGTAAGCCTATCGCATTGTCGGTGTACCAGTTTATTCTAACCTTAGCTCCGGTTCCAAACACATCGCTATTATTTAATACAGAACCTATAATTATTTTAGTGCTTTTAGAATCATCTTTAAACTCGTTTCTTTCTATTAAATAACCTCCCATTTCGTTGGCTAATATACCAACAATTCCTGTTTTTAATTGGTTACCATTAGTACTGTAAGCTTTATTGTAATAATCGGTAGGTATATTTAAATCAAACTTATTGTTATGAATAGTAGCAGTATTACCACTGGCTAGTACAATACTTTTATCGTTTTTGGTAAATTTTAAATGGCTATACACACTCATTTGTGGTAATCCTGCACTCCATACATTTTGAATACCCGTACTCAGGTCATCAAAAGTACCCAACTTATTTAGTGTGCAATTAGTTACACTACCATATACCATAAGCGAAGCGTCCAGTGCATATATACCTGTTCCTCTATCATAATTTTCTTTTTCGGCATTTATACTACCAGCAGTATTTTTAAAATCACAAGCAGTAAACCTTACACCTTTTACACCCCAAGCTGTCACCATGGTTCTTTTAGCAGGGTTAGTTTGGGTAGTAACATAATTGCTCCCTGCTAATTCAAAAGTACAATTACTAAAACTACTTTTATTATCAAATTCCTTTGTTTTACCACTTGCAATTACATTGTTTTTATAAGCCATCAATTCTATATGGCGTTTGTTATTTCTAAATGTAGTATTTTCAGCAACTATAATTCCACCACCAGTTAACGGCCATATAATATCTGCACCTAAATTTGGGGAAAAATAGTAAGAAGAAGTTGAAATAGCATTTAGTGAATTTTCAATAATTGCATCATTTAATTGAACATAACCTTGGTTAGCTCTGGTCATTTGGTCTGATGATGGGCTACCTTCTACCAATATACCATCCCATTTTGAATTGGTTCCGGCACATGAGGCAAGCGAAGTAAGCATGGCACCATTAATTATTAACTGCCCGCCTTGTTGCACTATTATATTTGTTCTAACATTTGTTTTTCTACTATCGGCAAATTCTATTTTTGTACTATAATTAAAACCTGTTGAAGTGGCGGTTCTAGTACCATTTATAGTTAGTGTTAAACCACTAGGGATTACAACCGATGCTTTTACTTTTTTTGAAGTATTCCAAGTTTCGTTGGTTGTTAGTGTGTAGTTTGGATAAATGCTTGATGAGTTGCTATTATTTTTTACATCAAAGGTATTATCATCCAATCTTAGGTCACAATCACCATTTATTTTCACCAAGTATTCATCGTCAAAATTAGTTCCGTTATTACCTGCAACGGTATAACTGCCATCATCGTTTTGCACAATGGCATACATACATTCTTGTGTTTTTACATCAAAATTCAAATCAGGATAATTCCATGTATTCAATGCACCACTTTGTCTTGGTGTATTTGCATCCCATTGTTTTTCCCATTCAAAATCTCCATTTGCAGCAAATTTTGCTACATAAGAATTTGTTCTCCAATATTGATTGTGGTTGATATTATTATTTTGATCAAAATAAACACAATTATTTCCATCATTAGAATTATTAGGCTTGTAATTGTTAACCAAATCTTCTTTAACACTTATAACTGCGCAACCTCCGTCAGCGGTATTAGTTATACCCATCCTCAAATCGTAAGCCAATACAGGCCCCAAGTCCCTAATTAAGGTAAGTCCTCCCGTTGTAATGTTTAATTTATAAACTAATAAGTTATCAGCTTTTCCATGAAAATCAATATCACAACCAACACAATTTGTTGCCACTGGTAATAATAAATCACCAGCACTGTTAAAAGTTAAATCCCAAACTCTTGTACTTTTACTAGAACTAGCCGTTGGATTTAAAGACCAATAAACATTAGAGTTAACATTTAATTCGTTTAAGTTATCATCTAAAACTATAACTTTTGCATCATATATATTTAGCGCTGGGTTGTTTGGGTTTATTATATCAATAGTTTCTGTTCCAACAGCTAAGCTAATAACATTTGTGTTTGGATCTTTGAAACCAGCAATAGTTCCACCTTTTCCCCACAAACTCAAATTACCTATGAATCGTTTATTTTGAACATAACCATCTTTATCAACTTTTATAATATAATTATTTTGCCTATTACTTTGTGCTGGGTTTACAGCAAAGCCAGTTAAATAATAAAAATCACCTTGTTCTACTACGTCTAGACCCAAAGTGTTTTGATTATAAGCAACGGGGTCTCCAGCAATAAAATTTTGTAAACCATATATGAATTGCCAAATAATTTCACCATTTGGTTTCACTTTTACTAAATAAGCTTTTCTTTGATTTCTATATGAAGAACCACATTCATGGTCAATGTTGTTTATTTCATCTCGTTTTTTAAAAAAATTTCCATTAATGTTCCCAGTTGAAGGATTATAACCAACACCTTCTGTAGCCATAGTAGTGCCTACAGCCAAATAATTTCCATCATTCGTTTGAATTACATTTGTTAACTCACCTTGTTTTAAATTTTTGTGCCATAATTTATTACCATCTATATCTATAAAGCTAATTTGACCAATTGTCATTCCTTTATTATGATTTGTTTCTTCAAATTCATCACATTCGTTAGTAAATTCATAATCCAAACATCCAGTAGTTTCTATAACCTTCCAATTTGGGTAGCTGTTATAACCAGAACCTATATATCCATTTTGAACACCATTTTCTTTACTTTTAGCTACCGAATAAAACCAATCTTCTCCACTTTCTGCTCTTGTCTGGTTTACAAATGTTGAACTTCCCATTACTGGGCGTGTAGTTGGCCAATAACTTTTTTGCCATTCCAATGCCGGAGGTATTGGATAAATTGGATTTTGTGCATAACATTTAGTAAATCCAATTAACAGCATACAGCAAATAATTAATTTTCCACTCCATTTTAAAAAAGCAAACTCATTTGCTTTAGTACTTGTAGCATAGTTTATGCTACTTAATTTTTTGTTTGTTTTCATTGTTTTATATATTTAAATGTTTAACAAACATAGCTTGTTTTTGGTAAAAACAAATTTATTTATGTTAAATAATAAATATATTATACAAACTATCAATATTTTGCTTGTTAATTTTTTTGCAAAAAAAACGCCTTTGGTTTATCCAAAGGCGTTTTATACAAAACTAATTACTATAACACAAAACTAGTTACTATATCAGAGAAAACAAGTGTAGGATTGGTTCCAACTCCCGATACTTTAAAAGCATATTGTTGGCCACTTACTAAACCTGTAATTTCAATATTGGCTTTTGAAATAGGCAATATTATCCATTTAGAATCGTTGGTTACAGGTGCAAGGGTATATTCAAAAACATAAGAATTAGCATTTGCTATGCTGTTTACTACTAACTTAATAGTACCAGGGTTTGCACCCATGCTTACTTTTAAATTTTCGGGTTTTGGTAATACACCAACAGCCGCTTTTTCTTTTTGTAAATCAAATCCCGATGAGAACAATATGGCTTCGTCACCATTAGCAGTTAACTCTACATATAAGCCCAAACGGTGCAATAAATCTTCCAATACTGATCGTTTTTTGTTTTTAATATCAGTATCGTTGGTATTGCCATTGGCAGCAGTAGTTAAAGCTGTTTCATAAGCAGTCTTTGCATCATCTACCTCTTTTAGTGTAGGTGTAGGTGTAGCAAAATTAGGGTTTCCAGTCATTTTAGTGACAATTCGTTGGCCTACTACATCTAATTCTGGATCAGTAAATTTAGTGAATCCAGTAATAATTTTTGATTTTTTCATTTTTTTCGTTTTTTAATGGTTATATATTTATACTTACAAATTAAACTATACATTAAACGTGCCATTATTGTTTTATGGTATTAAAAAAGAGGTTTATTTTTAAATTAATGATAATATTTTGTCTAAATAGTTATAATACAGTAATATAAAACACAGTAAATTTATTCTAAAACATAAAATATTAGCAATAATAGATTCACGAATCACAATAAAATTGGATATATTTACATTAAATCCTATAGGATTTAATGTAACTTTGGGTAGATTTGTAGTAACTTCTATAGGTTTTATTATAAAATATGGAGGATTTACTTTAACTTATATAGGAATTGCAATAACTTCTATAGGATTTACTATAAAGTAGGGAGGATTTACCATAAACTTGGGTAGAATTGCTATAACTTCTATAGGATTTAGAGTAAAGTACTAAGGAAATGAGGCAAAGTACTAAGGATTTACTCTAAAAAAAAGTCTGTTTAATTAACTGTGTCAAAAAAATAAAATCTAATTACTTCAATATTTTAAAATTACATTTGTAATCATGTATTTAAAAACGCTAACCAATAAAATTATCATGCAATTCATATTGCTGTTTTTTTTACTGCAAATTTGTTCGTTTGCGCCAGCTCACAAATACTATTTTAGTTTAACAGAAATAAAGGCAAATACGTTTAAAAAAACCATTACTGTAAGTTCAAAATTATTCATTGATGATTTTGAAATTGCCTTACAAAAAGTAAATAATAGAAAATTTGATTTAAGTAAATCGGCTGAAAATAAAGCCGTTCAAAATGCTGTTTTTAACTACATCAATAATCATTTGCAAATATATTTAGATGGTAAATTGATCACTTTAACTTTGCTAGGTTTTGAAGCTGATAACGATGTAGTTTGGGTTTATTTAGAATCGAAATTAAACCAAAAAGAGTACAAGAATACTAAAATTATCAATTCTATTTTATACGACTACAGCACTGAACAAACTAACTTGATTCAGTTTAAATGGAACAACAAAAACTATTCTGAAAAGTTAAGTTATCCAAACAAAGAATTGATTATAAATAAGTAGTTTTAAAAGGACAAATTATTTGTATACATCACAATCAAATATTTAAGGATTTGTTTTTTATTCCTTTAAATTTTGTAAACTTTTTAAGTGATATCAAAAGAAAAACTCCAAAGGAGTTTAATATCAATAGCCACCAGTGAAACTGGTGGTAAGATGAATAAAAAAATATCTAACCCCCAAAAACACAACGAAAGCCAAAGGCTTTCGTTGTGTTTTTGGGGGTTTCGTGTAATAGGTTTGCGCTTACAATAGTGTCGCCTCTAGGAGGCTTGCTTTTGTTTTGCTTTTGTTAGTAGGTTTTACAATAGTGTCGCCTCTACGAGGCTTGCATTTGTTTTGC
>JBMOGB010000182.1:0-7710 GCA_049318585.1 Bacteroidia bacterium
TAAGTGATATAGATTTTGTTTAATTAAAATGAATCAAAATCAGCTGGACGCATAACACCAAACCATTTAATAATTCTTTCGCCAATTCCAGGGGCTTCTACATGTATTAAATATACACCACTAGAAACAGGAACATTTGCATCATTACGTAAATTCCATTCTATATAAGTTTTAGAATCATCATCTTTGTTAATTCTACGAACTAAAAAACCATTTTGAGTATAAATTGAAACGGTACATTTTTTGGGTGTATTTATAATTTTCACTTTATTGTCAAGTGCGTTTCCTGGATCTTCATAACCACTGTAAGCATAATAAGGGTTAGGCGAAACATTAAGCATATCCATTGCTTTATTGCCTGCTGTTTTACTATTTGTTTCTGGGGCAATGCTAGCTGTGTTAAATTCATATAACGGTTGACCAGCATTTAATAAAGGAGTATCTATATTATTTGTGTATTTAGCAAATGGGCGTTTTACTCTTAATTTTACAGTAGCTTCGTTAGGAATTAAACCATCAGCCATTGTATATAAATTTGAACTTTGTAAAAGAATAGGAATTGTAACCCACATAAACTGAGATAAGAAATAACGTTTTTGTAATTGATTAGGATCTTCAGAAGAACTATTTACAGCCATTAAGGTTTTATAGTTTGCACAACCATCATATTTAGGACCTTTGTATAGCACATTTGTTCCAATTTTAAGTTCTTTAGCACCCATAATATACACATGGTGTTTACCGCCAAATGAAGGAATAGCATTGTTTGAGAATCTATCAAATATGTTTTTAGTAGGATTCCAAATCATATCTGTACCGTTTTCGTCAGGTAATGATGAGTCTTCACCAAATAAAATGTTTAATCTTTCGCCAGTTTCTACATTAATAGCATAGCCTGGAAACCAACTTAAACCATAGCTTCCTGGTATTTGTTTACCATTTTTATCTACTGAAAGAGAATATCTAATATTTCCTTTAGCTACATTACCAATATTTTGCTCTCTATTTTCACCCATTTCTAAAACTACACATTGCGACCATTTACTTTTATCGCTTGTAAAAACAACATCTACACCTTGTAAACTTGATAAAGGGTTATCTTCTGAAATTTGATTGGTGTTTGGTGATAAACTAATTCCAGGTCCATAACTACTTGTATATAAATTGGTGGCTGTTCTTGTTATAGTTGCTTTTGCTGCTAATTCAAACGGTGCCCAAGTACCACCTAATATATTTCCATATTGTTTTCTTGGATCTATAGCTACTTTACTTCCTCCAATTGATCTAAAATAATCGTGCTCGCCTACATTGGCAAAATCAGGAGTACCAGTATTACCCGATCTAATCCAATTAAAGGGAGGAATAGGAATCATTCCATCGGGAATACCAGACAACCAACGGTTAGTAGGATCAGAAAATGTAATTGTTCCATCTACAAAACCGTTTGATAAATCAGTACTGTTGTTTGGATCGCCAGGAGCTGCTACTTGACTTATTGTAACCGATAAACCTAACTCTTCAAAAATTTGTTCATTGCTTAAATCTAAATTTCTTTTTCCTAAGAATTTTTCATTAGTAAGAGTATTAACAATATACCAAACTGAATTTGCTCTTGAAAGTGAATCACTAATTTTTGAATTAGTTGAATTATCTTTAATAAACAACCTAAAGTTTGCCAATGGAACTTTAAAAGGGTTAACCACTTTAATTATAACAGGTCCTTGACCTTCTAAATATTTTGGTTTACTTGAAAAATAAGGTGGTAATAAAGCTTCTTCGATGCTTTTTGGTGATAAATTTAAAAAGTTACCACTGTTACCAATTCCTTCAATTCTGATTAAAGCTGGGCCATTTGTAAATCCACTATTTAACTGAGTTCCTTGTTGATGTCCGAATGATAAATGTGGAGTGCAGGTAATAATTACTGGTTTTGAACCCGATAAATACTGCAAAGCTTCATCAACACAATTGGTAACAGCTGCATAAGGAACTACTAAAAAATGATAGTTTTTATAGTTTACTAATGTTTGATCTGATTCAATAGAAAACGCATCGCGGGTTATTTGGAATGAATGACGAATACCTTTGTCTTCACCGTTAACCATAATTTTCTTTACATTTCCTAAATCAGGATCATTTACTATGTTTACAATAAATCCAATTCCATCTTGTAAATCACATTGAGCTACTAATCTAGCTTGATCTCTGTCAGAAAAATCACTAGGTGTAGTCGGAATTTTTAGTTGATAAATTTGATATCCTTGGAACTTATAATTTGTAGAATCAGTACATAAACCAGATACTTTTGCTTTAAAATTTTCAACTGTATCTACTTTTATTAAATTAATAATTACTTCACGGTTTAACTCAGTTATTTTAACTGCATTGTCTTCAAATTCTGGACCTCTTAATATTTTAAAATTATTTTTGAATAAAACTGTTGCTTTATCACTTGCTTCTTTTAGTAAATTAAATGAACCTGTAGCACCACCGGTAGTAGCTCTTGACCAAACTACACCAATTGTAACTCTGTTAATTGCACCAGGTAATAATTTAAATGAACCTGCAGTTTGTAAAAAACGTCTATCAGCAGGAGTATTTCCAGCTATTTTTTCGGTCCATGCAGCACGCTTACCTGGATCGGTAGCACCAGGAAACATATAACTAGCAGTATCGGAACCACCTCTTCCATTTCCTCCATAGGTAATAGGTTGTCCATCTTTCCATCTGCCATTTAAATAATTCCAATAATGAGCAGGATTAGAAGGATTTCCTTGTTGAGATTGATTATTATCGTAATAAACAAATTTTGTTAAACCAATTTGCTTACCCTTTTCATTCAATGGACCTTCAAAAAAGTTTACACCAATACTAGGAGGATTTAAACCATAACCTAAAATACCTTCATCATTATCATCGCCATTATAGCAAATTCCTAAATTTCTTTTTACATCACATTCAACATAATCATCTACATAATTACCCAAATCAGGATCTACCCATTGACCAAAAACACAGCTATCAATCGTTTCTGTACCTCTGTTAATAATGGTAGTTTTATAAAAAGTCATGTTATTTACTTCGTCATTGGTAGCAAAACCAAATGCTTGTAACCTAAACTCTAAGTTTAAAGGTAATCCTTGTGTTTCAGAGTGTATATTACCTTTGTCGTTATAACATACAAACATCATTTGATCGGGAATTGAAGATAAGCCAGATTCTCCTTGATTAAAAGTAGGATAATCTCCATCTGAAGGTCTATAAAGTCCATCGTTATCTATATCGAAAAAAGGAGCTAAAAATTTATCTTCTCCAGATTCTCCATTTCCTGGCCAATCAACAATTTCTGTTGGATATTCTGATGTATAAACATTATTTATTTGATTAGAAATTTGAGTACGAGAAATGTTATATACTTTATCAAATGCTTTACATCTATCAGCCGAAATACTAGCTGAACCATCAGTTTGTAAAGGACCAGGATAAAAGTCATTTCCATTTTGACGGTAGGTTTGTGCCGCCAATCTTAAATTTCCTTGAGTGATTCCACCAATCCAAAGTGCACCAGAAAATAATGAATTTTTGGCTACTTGTCCTGTTTGTACTTTAGGAATTTCGTAGCGTGCATTACTTAAATTCCACCACATGTCGCCACCATTCAGAATAATGGTTCTTACATTGTTAACCGAAAGCTCTTTTTGAGCTGTTGCTGGTAAGCATCCAGCACCCATTTTCGATAATGGATTGCTTGATTTAAATGAAGGATTTTCACTGGCTGATTTACCAACTAAGTTTCCTTTTCCAATATTTTCACGCGCTTGAAGATTTAAACAAAAACCTAAAGCACTTAAAACTAAAGCTGCTGTTTTTAAATTTTTAAAGTTTAACATAAATTTTTTTTTTGTTTTTTAAAACTGAACTGAAATTCCAATACGGGTTAAGCGTGGTAATAAAAATCTGTCTGAGTTTACCATTCTTGTATTATATAAGTCAACAAATGATTGTGCATTGGTTGCAGTTCTAATTTGGTCGGCTGCAAATGGTGAACTTAAATAACCATCGCTGTAAGCGCTACCAGTATATCTATATACACTTGTAACGTTTGCTGCATTTAATAAATTAGTTACTGTTAAGAACACACGCATTTTATATTCTGTTACTCTTGCGCCTGCATGTGTATTTTTAATGGTAAAGTTTTTATCAATGTTTATGTCCACGTTAAACTGAGCTGGTAAATTAGCACCATTAGGTGTTCCTTTAATTGAACTTCTGGTAGCTGCTCCCGATTGTGCATCAGGTGTAGCAATTAAATTTTGTGTGTATGGGCGACCAGAATATGCTGAAAAAATAAAATTACAACCAGCATTTTCTAATATTTTCTTACCACCAATTACAGGTCCATCGTATTTTTTACCATCTTTATAATGAAAATCAAAGTTGGTTTTAAAGGTATGACGGGTATCAAAATCTAAAGGAAATATTGTTCTTGTATTTGGCAAACCTGCTTGAATTAAGGCGTTGCTTGAGCCTGTGTTTGAACCAGAACCATCGGCAAATTGCAAGTTATAATTTGCATCAATATTTACATTTCCCATATCAATTAACTTATATTCTAATCCTACAGATTTAACTGTTGAAAAATCAATGTTTCCAACTGTAGTATAAGTATTAGGCCATGCCTGAATATAACTAAATAATTGAGTCATATTTCTATTTTCTCTGTACGAAGCTATTATTCCAATTGCCGAATTTTTACCAATTTGCTGACGGAAACCAATTTCATAAGCAGTTACTTGGGTCATTTTCAAATCAGGATTTGCTATAATACCTGTCAATCTGTTTGACAAATAAAAATAATCATCTATTTGAGCCACATTACTACCTGGTCTTTGGTTTAAAATATCGTAAGTACCATAGAATTGTGATGAGGTATTGATAGGAAACGAGAACCAAACACGAGGTGAAATTTTTACATCTGGCACATAATCTTTAAAAGATGCTGCAGTTGGTACTTTAGAGTTTTTAGCATCTGTTACATAAGGTATATTTTGGCTTGTTCCTGCCGCACGTTGAATTGCTGCTGGATCAGAAATTGGGTTACCATTTTTATCGTACCAATTATTTCCATCTCTAAAACCAGCTACGCCATAAGTAGAAGAATTAAAATTATCGGTATTTATATAAACTTTCCAATTATCTTGAACTACAGTTGGAATAGCATCTGATGCTATTTTCAATGTTTTTGATTCAGCTTTTCTTATATCACCAGCTGTATAAATAGGAACCATTGAATAAGGATCGCGTAATACCAATTGATTTGCATCAAATCTTTCAACACGTAAACCTACACGTAAAATCAAATCTTTAAATTGGAATTTATCTTGAATCCATGCTGCTGCATATATAGGTTGATAAGCACCTAAAATTCTGTTTTTGAAAAATTCGTTTACACCTGGCTTACCCGATACTTCATTACCTAAATGGTCATATCCAAAATAACCAACATACGAATTTCCATTGTTTAATAAATCGTTTGCCGAAAACATATTTAAATTATATGTTCCTGGAGAATATGAATTTACATCAATGTAAGTTTGATCTGTTATAGGGTTACCATTATTGTCTGTTGCACCAGAATTGCGTAATTTTTCTCTTAAATTTTTATCAAATTCTGTTTGGTCAACAGCTACTATTCTTTTATCAAATGATACTGTATCTTGAAACACACCATTGGCATCAAATCTTACTTGACCAATAGAATCTAAACCTGAAAATTGACGGTTTGCTAATAAGGGCATTAATTGCCATAAATTTCCTGCAGATAATGAATAGTTTCTTTGAATACGTTGTTCGTAAGTTAAACCAAATTGTAAATTATGTTTTGCTTTTAGGTTTCTTCGAGGAGCAATGGTTGCGTTTGATTCAATATAAACAATATAGTTTTCAAATAAACTTTTTGAATATCCTGTTTGAATATCTCCTACATTTTGCCACATTCCCGAATAAATAGAAAGTGGATCATCACCATTTGCTAAAGCGCCTACTCCTCTTAATTGCGAATAGTTATCAAAACTATTTGCACCATAATAATTTAAAAATGCTTGTGTATAATTTCCTCTTACATTATTAAAATCGGCTTTTGTAAAATGAAGTGCAGTATCTCTAAAACCTGTTTGGCGAGTATAGCCCGATAAGTATAATTTTTTACCATCACTTAAAGTAATAGTATCAACAGGTTGTCCAAATCCTTTTCTAATATTTGCATATGAAGGAGCTTTAAAAGTTTTAAACGTACCTACATAACCATATTTAAAAAAGTCTTTGCCATTATTAGGATCATAAGCTTCAGAGAAATTACGTTCATAACTAACCCTAACAGTATAATAGGCATCTGTAATTTTTACTCCTTTTGTAATTGCAGCTTCCAATCTTGCTTTTGCTGTGTCTTCTTTTTTATTAAACATTTGGGTAAACTGTAAGTAAGTTACAGTTCTATAACCCTGCGATACAGAATTATTAGCAGTATTTAGAAGTGAAGAATAACTGCTCCAATTGTTTTGGTTAAAGAAATTGTATATATAACCTAATTTTACGTTTATATTATTGTTGGGTTGGTAGTTAAAGTTTCCACTTGCACTTACATTATAACCAGAAGCATTGACTCTATAATCTGTTTTTTCTAAATCGCCTTTTGTTAAAAATTCTCCTGCAGGAACAAGAGTTCCCAAAGCATTTGGTCTAACAGGTGTTGCCTCAATTTCTTTTAACTTAGCATCTTTCACTTTGTACATATCTACCGCAGGTAAACCACCATCAAGTGCATAAGCAGCTCTTATTGAATTAGTAAACCCAACCAATATTTTTTCTCTATCTCTGTTTCCTTTATCTCTTAATAATATAGGACCCGAAACAAATGAGGTAAATTCATTGTGGTGCGAATTATCCAAATATCCATAAAAAGGACTAGATGTTCTGTATTCTAAAAAGCGAATCCATTGTTTGGTTGGAGCTTTGGTAGTAGCACTAATGGCACCTCCAGTAAAATCGCCATACGATGCTGGAGTTCCACTTGTAATTACTTCTAAATTTTCAATTGCGTTAGCAGGCAAACTAATACCCGTTACCCTTACTCCATCTATATAATATGCAGTATTTTCAGAACGTGAACCAGCAATGTTAGGTGTTCCACCACCTCTTGAATCAACACTACGTTGGCTACCAGCCAAAGCATTGATATTTTGAGTTCCTTGTTTGTTTATATTTTTTATTGATTTTTGTGTTGGATCATCTGGATCAATCAATTGAATTTTATCTCTAATAATAACTGGACCTAAATTAGTTTTATTACTTGGACTTAATGCAAAAGAACGATTAGTAATTTTGTTATCTCCTTTAACAGGAATGTCTTCAGTTTTAGCTTTTTGGTATCCAGTAAGTGAAATAGTTACATCATAATTTCCAGCAGGAATTGCTGTAAATTCAAATTCGCCATCTTTATCGGTGTATTTCGATTTTTTTGTTCCTCCACCACCTTCAATGGTTACCAATGCAAATTCAATTGGCTTTTTGGTGGTTTCATCAATGACTTTGCCTGCAAGTGTACCCAAGTTAGATTGGGCAGTTGCCATGGCAGAAATGCCTATTAAGGCCGCTAGTAATAAATATATCCTTCTCATGTAAATTTTTGTTACAAATTATAAATTGGATTGA
>JBMOGB010000183.1:0-7688 GCA_049318585.1 Bacteroidia bacterium
TTACATTTTTAACAAATAATTTGAAAAGCCAAATTGTTTACAAAGATGTAGCTCAAATATTTTTCGATAATTGCGCAAGCTGTCATCATACTGGTGGAATTGAGTTTCCTTTAACTAGTTATTCTGATATTATAAGCCACCCTTATTCTTTAAGTTATAATGTATCGAGCAATAGAATGCCACCTTGGCCACCAGATCCAAAATACCGACATTTTATTAGAGAAAAAATATTAAGTACAACCGATAAACGAAAAATATTGGATTGGATTACTGCTGGTTCACCTGCTGGCGACACCACTTTAGCACCAAAAGCGCCTACGTTTTCCAAGTCGCAACTAAATGGTAAACCAGATTTAATTTTAAAATTTCCTAAAGTTACAAGTACTTCAATCACCACCGATAAATATTTTTGTATAAATGTGCCAAATGGTTTAACAAAAGACAGAATGATTAGGGCTTTTGAATACGTTCCTGGAAATGTTTCAATCATACATCATGCAGTGGTTACTATTGATACAACCAACTTAGCTGTTGATGACCTTTCTGGTAATTGCAGCAATTTTCAAGGCCAAGTAAACATTGGCGATTACGCTCCAGGAATGGGTCCAACTGTTTTTCCTGGAACTGCTCCCGCAAAATTTGGAATGCGTTTAAAAGCAAATTCAACAATCTCATTACAATTACATATTCCTGAAGGAACAGCTGGCGAAACTGATGAATCTGAAATACATTTTTTCTTTTATCCTGAAAATGAAACTGGAGTAAGAGAAATGTTTTTTTCTACCTTATTACAAAATTGGAACTTTGCAATTCCAGCCAATAAAGTGGTTAAAGTAAATGCATATTATCCTACTAATAAACTTGGTGTTCCAATTGATTATTCGTTGTATTCAAGCTTTGGACATTCGCATAACACTTGTACAAGTATTTTAAATTATGGAGTAAAAAATAGTGATACCATTCCATTGCTAAAAATTCCTAATTGGGATTTTCATTGGCAAATGCAATACACTTATACTCATTTAGTAAAACTGCCAAAAGGCTATAATTTAGTGGCGGAACATGTGTTTGATAATACTGCAAATAATCCTCACACTCCAAATAATAATGCACCTGTTTTTCCTGGTTTAAGTACCAATGATGAAATGCTTTTTGATAGTTATATTTTTACTCCTTACCTAACTGGAGATGAAAATATAGACATTGGGGCTTTACTAGCCAATGATCCATTGTTTAGTAAAACCAGTTTAACAGAAAGTAATAAAACTTTTGGAAGTGTAAACGTATATCCAAATCCGTTTAATATTAGCACCAATATTGATTATACTTTAACAAGTGCGCAGTTTGTTCAACTAAAAATATATGATGTTTTAGGTAAAGAAATTACTCAAATAGTTAATAATATTCAATCAAGCGGTTTTCATTCTGCTAATTGGAATGGATATGATTACAATGGAAATAAACTTGCAAATGGAACTTACTTTTACACCATAAAAGCTGGAAATAGTATGGTAAATGGTAAAATAATTTTGGAGTAAATAAAATTCAATTCTATAGCTATCCATTTACTATCATATAATCTCTTTCAATTTTACTCAGTTAGGAGATAAATATTGGTAATAAAATTATGAAGGTTGCCTATTTTAAATGCTCCGTAGGGGGCTAAGATTAAATGAGTTAACAAGTTTTACAAGGTTTTATCGGGCAAGAGTATAATTCAATATTAGTTTAAAATTTTTGAATACTTTGATGTGGTTATTACAAATTTCTTTTTTCAATTGAAGTTAAATAGGAGGAAGATTTTAGAAACGATATAATGATGTTTTTTAACTGTAAGTCTTTGACTTTTGAAATAGAATTTAACAGAAAAATTTTATCTGATTTTAGTGAAGAATAGTAACCCAAAAACATGGGAGCATTGCACTGTACTGTAAAACGTAAAAAGCGAATTTCCACGTTTTGTTTGTCAATTTCAATACATTTTTCCAATAAATTTTTTCCTTCCTTAAACTTCGATAATTTATTAATAGGACTGCTAACATACTTGGCCATTATCATAGTAGCACAGGCCCTGTAGGACGCCAAACACACATTGTTTGATTCGTTAAATAAATGCAAATTATCAATTAATTTTTGACAAGAAATTTCGTCTTTTGCCGATTTTTGGTAAAGCAATCTAACCTCATCAATCTTTAAATTATTAGCAGCAGTAATTGAAACAAAATACATGCTTATAACTAGTAATAAATACCTCATAATAAATTCATTTTGAACTGAAACATACTGTTTAGCATGAGTCCAAATTTTTCACCATTGCTAATTCTAATTCTCTCGTTTAAAATTTTTTGTGGAGGCACATTTTTTATTTTTTTAAACAATGAATTGTAATAAACATAAGCTAAATAAACACCGCCTCTTGATGAAGAAGGTAGTTTTTTTATACCTTGTAATGCTTCTCTAAAATCAATTTCAATTTCTTTTTCAATTTTCAGTTTAGCGCAATTCGAAAAATTTGTCATATCTATTCCAGGAAAATAGGCCCTGCCTAAAATCTGATAATCATCTTTCATATCTCGTAAAAAATTTACTTTTTGAAATGCTGCACCAAGCTTCATTGAAAAAGGTTTTAGCTCATCAAAAAGTTTAATATTTCCTTCTGTAAATACATGTAAACACATAAGACCAACTACTTCTGCCGAACCAAGTATGTATTGATTGTATTTTTCACTTGAATAATCCACTTTCTCTAAATCCATTTGCATGCTTTCCAAAAATGTTTCTATTAAATCATGCGATATTTTATACTGATTTACTACCTGTTGGAATGAATTTAAAATAGGATTCATCGATATTTTTTTTTCAATTGCTTCGTATGTTTCCGACTTAAATTTTTCAAGTAAATATCGTTTGTCATAACCGTCAAAACTATCCACAATTTCATCGGCAAAACGCACAAATCCATAAATTGAATAAATAGGATCTCTAAGTTTGTTATCTAAAAAATAAATTCCAAGCGAAAAACTTGTACTGTATGCACGAGTAGTAAGTTTACTGCATTGAACTGAAACATTGTCAAATAAAGATTTCATATATTAGTTTGTTAAATGTTTATGTAATTGTTCAGCGGCAACTTTGCCAGATATGATTGATGGGGGAACACCAGGGCCTGGAACGGTAAGTTGGCCTGTATAAAATAAGTTTTTTATTTTTTTATTTTTTATTTTTGGTTTTAAATGTGCTGTTTGCATTAACGTATTTGCAAGTCCGTAAGCATTTCCTTTATACGAATTATAGTCAAAAATAAAGTCATTTACACAATAGCTTTTTTTGAAATCAATGTGGTTTGAAATGTTTTCTTTTACATGTTTTTCTAACCTTGAAATCATTATATGAAAATATTTTTCACGAATTTCTTCTGTGTCATTTAAACCTGGTGCTATGGGCATTAGTAAAAAAATATTTTCATGTCCAACTGGAGCTACGCTATCATCGGATTTTGAAGGACAACAAGTATAGAAAAGTGGTTTTATTGGCCACTGTGGCTTTTTATATATTTCAACTGCATGCTCGGCTAAGTCTTCGTCAAAAAATAATGTATGGTGTTCCAATGAAGAAATTTTTTTGGAAATTCCTAAATAAAAAATCAAACATGAAGGTGCAAAAACCTTTTTATTCCAATAGTTTTCATCATAGTTCCGGTACTCTTTTGGCAATAATTTATTTTCTACATGATGGTAATCGGCCGATGCAATTATTGCATCAAAGTTTTGATTTTCACCATTTACAATTATACTTTTAACTAAGTTATTCTCTATTTCTATTTTTTCTACAGCAGCGTTATTATGAAAGACAACTCCATTTTTTTGTGCCACACTAACCATTCCATCTATTACTTTTCCAAAACCTCCCAAAGGATACCAAGTCCCTAATTTCAATCCTGCATAGTTCATTAAACTATAAAGGGCAGGTGTATCTTGTGGCATAGCTCCCAAAAACAAAACAGGAAATTCCATTAATGCTATCAATTTAGGATTAGAAAAATACTTGCGAACATGTTTACTAAACGATGAAAAAACCTGTAATCGAAAAGCTCCTTTTATTAAATCAATATCTGCAAATTCTAATAATGAAAGTCCTGGTTTATACACCAAATTTTCAATACCTGTTTTGTATTTATATTCAGCTTCAACCATAAACTTTTTTAATTGTATAGCACTTCCAATTTCTATTGATTCAAATAAGCTGCATAATTTTTCGAAATTTTCGGGAACCGACATTGTTTCATTTTTATCAAATACAACGTCAAACGATGGATCTAATAATTTCAAATCGTAAAAATCGGAAACGGAATGTCCAAAGTCTTTAAAAAACTTTTCAAATACATCGGGCATCCAATACCAACTTGGCCCCATGTCAAACAGATATCCTGAATCGGTTTTTAACTGCCTAGCTCTACCTCCAATTTCGGCATTTTTTTCAAATACATGTACCTCGTGTCCAGAAGCCGATAGGTATGCAGCCGAGCTAATTCCAGAAAAACCTGAGCCAATTATTGCAATTTTTGACATTTCTTTTTTTGTAAATATTTATAGTAATATATTGTAACATGAAATTTTATAAATTGTTTTAGCGTTTTCCATTTAGAGCTAAAATGTTGTAATTAATATTATTTTTACTGTATTATTTTATGATTTTTTTTACAGATTTATTGGATAATAAGAACAATTCACTGAATAAATCCAAAATAATTTGCAAACGTTTTTATTGTTTTTAAACTGGCTAAAGTTATAGTTTTTGATTTCAGTTGTAGTTATTATTCAGTTAAAAAAACAACCAATTAAATCATAATGCACCTATTTTGCATTCCTGAAAATTGAACAATATTTTGAAAAATTATTTGCAATTATTTATTTAATATTGACACCTTAAAAGCTAGATATACTGCGTATTTCATTTATGAACAAACTTAGTTTTAAAAATAAATTTGTAATTATTTTTTTCAACACATTACTTTTTTTAATTTGTTTATTGCTAGGCATTTGGACTTTTCCTTTAGCATTAACTGAGTCAAATTTGGCATATATGCCTGGCGATTTAGGTGATTCAAGATTTATAAATTTTGTACTTGAACATGGTTATCAATTTATAATTGGGAATGAGCCTTCGTTTTACAATGCTACCTTTTTTTATCCAGCCAAAAACACCTTGGCTCTTTCCGATAATATGGTAGGTACTTTGCCTATTTATGCACTATTCAGGTCTTTTAATTTTGATAGAGAAACTGCTTATCAGTTTTGGTGGTTAAGTATGTTTGTTGTTAATTATATTGTAGCATTCTATTGTTTTTTTAAAATTACTAAAAACAGTTATGCCGCTATTTTAGGAGCGTACTTATTTGCCTTTTCTATGATTATGTTTGGTCAATGTAGTTACACACAGTTAAACATTCGTTTTATGTTACCTGTAATTATAATGGCTGCCTATAATTTAGCTATTAGTTCTAATCCTAAACATTATTACAAATTGGTGTTGGCTGTTGGTTTTCAGTTTGTTTTAGGAGTTTATTATGCTTTTTTATCTGTTTATTTATTGGTAATTTTCTTTGTATGCTTTGCAATAATTAACAAAAATATTGATTTTATAAAAATGCTTTTTACTTCAAAAAAGCAAAGTGCTAAAACAATTTTATTTGCTTTACTAGTCATTGGATTATTGGCCTTTTATATGCAAAATTACATTGAAGTATCAAAGCAAGTAGGCCTACATAGATTCAGTGAAATAACACATTTAGTACCTTCTTTTACAAGTTATTTTTTAGCAAACGATGCAAGTATTTGGGCCTTTACAAGTATTTATGGTAAAAATTTATTGGCAGACCGTTGGTGGTTAAATGAGTTTTTTATGGGTGCGTTTTCAATTATTTTATTGCTTTCTAATATAATTTATTCCATTAAGAACAAAAGTAAGTATCGTTTTTTGCTTTTAGCAATTGTAATTGCAATTATTTGTAGTTCTCTAATTGCTAATAAATACAGCGTTTTATCGCTATTTTATTATATACCGGGCTTTGGAAGTTTGTCGGTTTTAGTGCGCGTTATTACTGTAATTTTCACACTTGTTGTTATGGTAAATGTGTTGTATTTAAATAACTTATTTTTAAAATATTCATTTTGGAAATTACCATTATTTATAGCTTTATTTACATTGTTGTTTATTGATAATTATGTTAATGCAAATAATTTACTTAGAACAAAAAAAGAGTTGATCTTAAATAGGTATAAAACCATTGATAAACAAGTTTTAAACAACCAAAAATATATACTTGCTATTGTAAACGAAACGGATGACTTGAAAAACTTTAAATTCCAATTAGATGCTGCCCTTTACGCACAAGCACATCAAATGAAGAGTATAAACGGTTATTCTAGTAATTCACCTCAAAACTATAAAGACTTTTGGTTAAAACATAATAGGAAAACTTTGAATGATTGGTGTATTTATAATAATATTGACACCAATAGTATAGTAATAATTGATAATTTAAACCCAATAACTACAGTAAATAACGAATAATACAATGTTAGATAAATTTGGAATAGCAAAAAGAATTGCGAAAGAATTGCAAGATGGATATTATGTGAATTTAGGAATTGGAATTCCTACTTTGGTTGCTAATTATGTGCCTGAAAATATTGAAGTAGTGCTTCAATCAGAAAATGGACTTTTAGGAATTGGTCCTTTTCCTTATGCCGATGAGGTAGATGCTGATTTGATAAATGCAGGTAAGCAAACCGTTACCACCACCATTGGTAGTAGCTTTTTTGATAGTGCCATGAGTTTTGGAATGATAAGAAGTGGAAGAGTTGATTTAACAGTTTTGGGTGCCATGGAAGTAGCCGATAATGGTGACATTGCCAATTGGAAAATTCCGGGCAAAATGGTTAAAGGAATGGGTGGAGCAATGGATTTAGTGGCTTCAGCAAAAAATATTATTGTTGCCATGCAACATGTAAATAAAGCTGGAGAATCAAAATTACTAAAGCAATGTTCACTACCAATTACAGGCTTAGGTTGTGTAAAAAAAGTAGTAACAGAGTTAGGTGTATTTAATATTACTGATCAAGGTTTTGAGTTATTGGAATATGCGCCTGGCGTTTCTATTGATTATATAAAATCGAAAACTGAAGGCCGTTTAGTTATTTCTAATAACGTTTTTGAAATGAGTATTTAATAATTTATAATGAAAAAATATTACCAAGAAAATCCATTGAATGCCATTCTAATTGTTGCATTTTTGGTAAGGTTAGTAGCAGTTATTTTTAGTGAAGGTTATGGCATGAGCGATGACCATTTTCTAATAGTAGAAGTAGCCCAAAGTTGGTTAGATGGACGTGATGACAGCCAATGGTTGCCTGGCCCTACAAATCCTAATGCTGCTGCTACCGGACATGTATTATTATACACAGGAATTCACTATTATATATTTAAAATATTAGCGTTTATTGGCATTACCGAACCAAATACCAAAATGCTAATCTTGCGTTTATTACACGCATTACTTTCATTAGTAGTAGTAAAATATGCTTTTAAAATTACAGAAAAATTAAGCAATATTACCAATGCAATTACTGTGGCTTGGATGTGTGCTTTGTTATGGTTTATTCCTATGCTAAGTGTAAGAAACTTGG
>JBMOGB010000184.1:0-7680 GCA_049318585.1 Bacteroidia bacterium
GGATTGATTCTGCTTATCGTTTAATGGCAAGCGTTGGAAGCCATGCTTTAAAATCAGGTTATGTAGGAAAAATAATTCCTCGTGGCGAATTTCACGATGGACAATGGATGGTAAATCATTATTTACGTGCTATAAAAAAAGCTGCACAATTTGACATTATGGTAGTGGCTCACGAGCCTGTTCGTCCTACAGGTTTGCACCGTACTTATCCTAACTTTATGGCAGCTGAAGCTGCACGCGGACAAGAGTTTAATTTTTGGAGTGAAGGCAATCCTCCTGAACATGAAACCATTTTACCTTTTACTCGCTTAATGGGTGGTCCGATGGATTACACGCCTGGCATTTTTAAAATAAAAAAGAGCAATTATTATCCCGATGCAAAAGAACAAGTGCATACTACTTTAACCAAGCAATTGGCTTTGTATTTAACTTTGTATAGCCCTGTTCAAATGGCAACAGATTTACCTGAAAATTATGAAGCAAAACCCGATGCATTTCAGTTTATAAAAGATGTAGCAGTTGATTGGGATGAAACAAAAGTAATTCATGCAGAACCAGGTGAGTTTTTAACCATTGCTCGTAAAGCAAAAGGAACTAATAATTGGTTTTTAGGAAGTATTACTGATGAAAATGCCAGAGATTTAAACATGGATTTTAGCTTTTTGGATAAAGGTAAAAAATATACTGCTACTATTTATAAAGATGCAGCTAATGCCAGCTGGGACAAGAATCCTGAAGCTTATGTAATAGAAAAAATTACAGTAACCAACAAAACAAAATTGACTTTAAAACTTGCTCCAGGTGGAGGAACAGCAATTAGTATCATTGCGCAATAGTTTTTATCAATAATATTGAAAAGGATAGTAAATTTATATATTTACTATCCTTTTTTTTTAAATAAAATAGCTAAATAAACAATTTTTATCCTGATATTTTAACAATATATTTAAGCCTAAAAATGTTAGTTTTGTATGATGAAATCATATACTTTAATTTCAAACATAAAAATGCTAGCGGGCATTTTAGATAAAAATATTTCACTAAAAAAAGGAGCTGAAATGGGTGTTTTAAACACCATTGAAAACGCTTATTTAATCATTGAAAATGATTGCATTTTTGGCTTTGGTAAAATGGAAGATTTGAATGAAGGCCTTCAGGATATAAAAATTTCTCACGAAATAAATGCTAATAATGGAATGGTGCTGCCAGCTTTTGTTGATAGCCACACACATTTGGTATTTGCTAATTGGCGTGAGGAAGAATTTGAAATGCGCATTAAAGGAAAAAGCTATGAGGAAATTGCAGCAGCTGGTGGAGGCATTTTAAATTCTGCAAAAAAATTGCAAAGCATGAGCCAAGATGAGCTTTTTATAAAAGCTTTGGAGCGTTTGAATCAAGTTATCAAACAGGGAACGGGTGCCATTGAAATTAAAAGTGGATATGGTTTAACGGTTCACGATGAATTGAAAATGTTGCGCGTAATTTCTCAATTAAAAAGTGTTTCACCCATTCCAATTAAAGCTACTTTTTTGGGTGCGCATGCTATTCCAGCTGAATATAAAAATAATAGAAAAGGGTATATTGATTTAATCATTAATGAAATGTTGCCTATCATAGCTAAAGAAAATTTAGCCGATTATTTTGATGTGTTTTGCGACCAAGGTTTTTATACCGTTGAAGAAACAGGTGTGCTTTTAACAGCTGCTGCAAAATATAATTTGAAACCAAAAATTCATGCCAATGAGTTAGGTTATACTGGTGGCGTTCAAGTAGGAGTAAAGCACCATGCTTTAAGTGTTGATCATTTGGAATATACCGGAAAAGACGAAATTGATTGTTTGCTCAATAGCAATACCATGCCAGTTGGATTGCCTAATTGTTCCTTCTTTTTGGGAATTCCTTACATGCCTGCTCGTGCCATGATTGATGCTGGTTTGCCAGTGTGTTTAGCATCAGATTATAATCCAGGAAGTTCGCCAAACGGACGTATGGGATTTGTAGTAAGTTTGGCTTGTACGCAAATGAAATTAACACCCGAAGAAGCCATCAACGCAACAACTATTAATGGTGCTTATGCAATTGAATTGAGTGAAACTCATGGAAGTATTACCATTGGTAAAAAAGCCAATTTGATCATTACAAAATCTGTTTCTTCCTTGGCATTTCTTCCTTATAATTTTGGAAATGATAGCGTAGAAAGTGTATTGATGAATGGTAAAGTTTATTAAAAGTGCTGATTGCGAAGTGACAATCACGCAAGGCGTGAGCGAAGTAATCTCTATAATCTGTATTTTCAGTGTAATCTGTGGCAAAAAAAAGTCTAAACTGTAGCAATCATGAAAATAAAATCAAACTATATTGACATATTAAATCAACGAATTTTTCCTGCAGAAATTACCGTTGAAAATGGAATCATTGAAGCCATTAAAGAAATTTCAGAAACATTAGCCAATTTTATTTTACCTGGTTTTATCGATTCGCATGTTCATATTGAAAGTAGTTTATTGGCACCTAGCGAATTTGCGCGAATGGCCGTTATTCATGGAACTGTGGCCACTATTAGTGATCCACACGAAATAGCAAATGTGTTAGGAATGGAAGGAGTGGAGTTCATGATTAACAATGGAAATAAAGTTCCTTTTCATTTCTTTTTTGGAGCCCCAAGTTGTGTGCCTGCTACTGTTTTTGAAACTGCAGGAGCAACGATTAATGCTGCTGATATTGAAATATTATTAGCAAAACCCGAAATTTTATACTTAGCCGAAATGATGAATTTTCCTGGAGTTTTATTCAAGGATAAAGAAGTAATGGCAAAAATTGCGGTAGCAAAAAAATTCAATAAACCCGTTGACGGACATGCTCCTGGATTGCGCGGAGCGCAGGCAAAACAATACATTGACGAAGGCATGAGCACCGATCATGAATGTTTTACCATTGAGGAAGCATTGGATAAAATTGCTTTTGGAATGAAAATTTTAATTCGTGAGGGAAGTGCTGCCCGTAATTTTGATACACTTATACCCTTAATGAAATTACATGCTGATCAATTAATGTTTTGTAGCGATGACAAACATCCCGATAGTTTATTGTTAGGTCATATTAATCAATTAGTGGCACGAGCAATTGCACTTGGATACAATTTATTTGATGTTTTAAAAGTAGCATGCTTGAATCCAATTAAGCATTATAAAATGCCTGTGGGTGCTTTGCAATTAGGCGATGTAGCAGATTTTATTGTAATAAATAATTTAACAGATTTTACAGTTGTAAAAACATTCATCAATGGAGAATTAGTGGCTGAAAATGGCAAAACCTTGATAGAAAAAGTGTCCATTGAACCCATCAATTATTTTGAAACAAACTTGAAAACAGTTTCAGATCTCTTCCATTTACCAAAAGAAAATGAGTTGGTTATTGAATGTTTAGATGGTCAGCTAATCACTAATAAATTATCATTTCCAAAAAGTGAATTGACTGTTGCGAACGATATTTTGAAAATTGTAGTTGTTAATAGATACGAGACAAAACCCATTGCTATTTCATATATCAAAAACTTTGGATTAAAGTTGGGAGCCATTGCTTCTTCTGTTGCTCACGATAGTCATAATATTATTGCAGTAGGCACCAACGATGAAGAAATTTGTAAGGCGGTAAATATAATTATTGAAAACATAGGTGGTTTATGTGCGGTAAATGGTTTTGAAACCAAAGTTTTATCGCTTCCAATTGCTGGTTTAATGAGTAACAAAGATGCTTGGGAAATAGCCCAAGATTATACCGAATTAGATCATTTTAGTAAACAAGTTTTGGGGTCCACTTTGCGAGCGCCTTTCATGAGTTTGTCGTTCATGGCATTGTTAGTTATTCCTTATTTAAAACTAAGCGACAAAGGTTTATTTGATGGAAATAAATTTGAGTTTTGTTAAATATAAATTGTATAAAATCAAACTTATTTTTAAGTTTTTCTAAAACAATTTTATTCCACTAGTCCACTGCAATTGAACTTTTGCTTTGGCATATTTACTTTTAATTTCTGCTTGTTTTATTTGTGCTTCTATCAAACTTCGTTCACGTGAATTTACTAAAAATAGCGAGCTTTCACCACTTTCAAACCTGGTTTCCTCCGCATTTCTTAACGTAATAGCGTTCACTACTAAAACCTGTTGAATGGTTAATAATTGTTCTAAATTTTTTAATTGATTATAGTTTGTAAAAACTGAATTTACAATTTCACGTTTAGTAAGTTGCGTTTCAAAATCATTATTTTTAATTTTAATATTTGCTTGTTGTAATTTCCCTCTTTCTTTTCTTAAAAATAAACTGCTGTAAAAACTTGCACCCATTTTATATTGCCTACCAAACACATTATTTACATCGTTTTGTGAACCTTTACTGTAAGTTTGAAATGGATAATATTCTATATTGAATTGAGGTTTTATGTTTTCAATTGCTAGCTTTTTATCCATTATTAATTGCTTGTTTTTAAACTGTAATTTCTGCAATTCCGGATGATTATTTTCTGCAAAATTCACCATTCTTTGAATCGAATCATTAGCAATTAAATTTACATCATTTCCTTGTTCCGATGGTATAATTTTTTCCTTTAATTGCAACGCTTCATTTTTATTATTCCATATATAATTGCTTAAACTTAACCCATTATTTTTAAACTCTAATTCTGTTTCAAGTAATATGGTTTCTCTGCGTTTTAACTCTATCAAAGCTTCTATGCTGTCAATGGGTTTGTCTTCGCCAGCTTTTATTCTATTGCTAACAAAATTGAAACGGTTTTCTGCTAATTTATAATTGAATTGTGTTAATCGTAATTTCTCATAACTTAGTTGCCATTCCCAATAATCTTTGGCAGCATTTAAAAATAATTTGTTAATTATTTTTACGCGTTCTGCTTCGTTTAATCCTTGTAAATACTGTGCTTGGCGCAATATAGTTCTTCTGGTATCTGTTAGTAAACCTCGTAAAACGGGAACACTTAATCCACCATAAAACATTCCATATTCGCCATATTGTTGGCTAACAACTCCATTGTTTTCTGTAATTTTTGATCGTTCGTTGCTCACCGCAATTCCATCACTTTGGTCGTAACCAGCTTTTAAATCTATACCAATAATTGTTGGAATTTTTAGCTGAGGTTCAAAATAGGTGTAACTGTTTTTGCCATCAGTAGTTTTACTTTCATAATTAGTACTAATAACAGGATCAAATGCGCCACGAGCAGCTAACAACTCTGCTTTTGCAGCATCGTTAAGTAAGTTTGCTTGCTTTGCAATGGGATGATTTTGCACTACCAATTTGTAAAAATCTTGAAAAGTTAGCACTGCAGAATCTTGCTGTGCAGTCAAAACTTTTACAGGTATAAACAGTAAAAAAAATAAAACTATTTGAAGGTATTTTCTATTCATTTTCACTATTTTCATTTATTTGTATTCTGTATTTTTAGTTGATTTTGTTTGCTCCATAAAATCGGGAGGAAAAGCATTAAACTGACGCCATAATTCATACCAAACTGGAACTTTATTAAGCATGGCCCAACCATACACACCGCCACCAGCTCTAATTAATTCTGGCCAAGCATAATCGTTAGGATCTTGAATTACTAATATTCTAAAATTTCCTTTTTCATCCGCATTTCTATCAATTACTTGAACCAATCCACCAAATGTTCCAACATTAGCGCTTGGCCAACCGCTAAATACTAAAGCCGGCCAACCATCAAATTGAATTCGCACTTTACAACCTTTATAAATTAATGGCATATCTAACGCTCTAACGGTCATTTCAACAGCTGTTTTAGTATTAGCTGGAACAATGGTTGCTAAATTCTCGTTTTCTTTTATTGTTTCCCCAATTCCTGCTTTTAAAACTTGTACTAAATATCCATCTTGAGGAGCTTTAATAGCATAAAAACCGCTTCGTAATTGAAGGTTACTATACTCTATTCTTAGCTTTATTAAATCGGCTTGGCTTTCAAAAAGTTCACCGGCCGTTTCTTCCAAAATCGATTCTGCTTTCGATATTTTATCTACATATTCAGCTTCTATAAAATTCAAATCAATTCTTGCATTTATCAATTCGTTTTCGGCTTTATTGTATTTGTTTTCTGCCTCTATCATTTTCGATTTTGCTTCTTGCATTTTACTGGTTCTATTTTGAATTTCAGTTAACGATGCCAATCCTTTTTTATAAAGTTCATTGAGTCGTTCAAACTGATTTTTTGCCAGTGTTTCATTTACAATGGCCGCATCAAAATTTCCTTTTTCAGCTTTCACAGCAAATTCGCTTTGCAAAACTTTATTTTTAGCCATTTTAAGTTTAATGGAAACACTGCTTTTTAAGGCGTCAATTTGCTTTTCTAATGCTAATATTTTCCTATTTTTGGCGGCTAAACCTTCTATTTTATTATTAATTTGACCATCAGTTCTAATCAATAATTGTGGATCAAAAAACTTTTCTTTTACCTCACTTATTATTGCTAAAGTATCACCTTTTTTTACAAATTGCCCTTCTACAACCTTCCATTTCTCTATTCTTCCAGCTATGATTGATGGAATGTTTTGAGGCCTATCTTCTGGTGCAAAAGGAGTAACTTTTCCTTTTCCATTTATATTTTGTTGCCAAGGCAAAAACATACATAAAAAAAGCATAAAAAATATACCAGCAAGCCAGTTCCTAATGGTCTTGAAATTTTTAGGCGTATTTATTAATTTAACGGTATATAGCGAACTGTTTTTTAGTTCATTTGATATGTTATTATAGGGATTTTGATCCATTTTATTTTATTATTTTTTATTACTTAATTCAAAAAATTGTTTAATGAATTTGTGGCCAAAAGTTCATCATATGTTCCCGTTTCAACAATATTTCCATTATTCATGATGCAAATTTTATCGCATCTTTTCATAATACTATATTGTGATGTAACCATGATCAATGCCCAATCTTTATTTTCAAAAATATAATCCAATAAAAGCGAGTTTTCTTTTGAATTCATGTTATAAAAAAAGTCATCTATAATGAGTAATTTTGGTTTTTGAACAATGCTTCTTGCCAAAAGTATTTTTTGAATAATACTTTTAGGATAATTGGTTCCTGCCGACAATAAATTACTTTGTAATCCTTCTGTTAATTGAGCTATAAAATCAGTTAGCCCAACAATTTTTAAGGCTTTAATTACTTCTTTAAATGCTATGCTATTTCTGCCCATCATGATATTGTCTTCAATGGTGCCTTCAAATATTTCATCTTGTAATAAATTGTCACCAATAATGTTCCTATAAGCGTCAATATTTAAATCACGTAACGAAACTTCATTTAAAGAAATGGAGCCTTCGTAATTACTATACATTCCAGCTAATATTTTAATCAATGTTGTTTTACCACTATCGCCAAAACCAGTGATACAAATATGTTCTCCATTATTGATTTCAAAATTTATATTATTTAAAATGTGATTTTTTGCACCAGGATATTTATATGATAATTGATTAGTTTTTAATTGAAATTGTTGGTCAATGGCTAAATCATGTAATTCTCTTCCAACATTACTTTCTGTTTCTAAATCGGTCACCTGTCCTATTTTATCAAAAGCTGTTAGTAAATCGTAAAAAACATCAATGGTAGAAATTAGTTTTTCAACTGAATTTATAATTAAAACAATGATCA
>JBMOGB010000185.1:0-7663 GCA_049318585.1 Bacteroidia bacterium
TTGAGAAAATGTACAATGAGTTGATGAACGATGAAATGAAACAACTGATGAAGAAGGTGGAAGACATGATGAAGTTGCAGAACAAAGATGAGATGAAGAAGGAGATGGAAAACATGCAAATGAATAATAAGGATGTGGAGAAGGAGTTAGATAAAATGTTGGAAATGTTTAAAGGTTTGGAGCTAGAAAAGAAGATGGATAAAGCTACAAAAGATTTAGAAGATTTAGCCAAAAAACAAGAAGATTTAGAAAAGAAATCGGATGATAAACAAAGCAATACTGAAGATTTGAAGAAGCAACAAGATGAGTTGAACAAAGAGTTTGATGAAATAAAAGAAGATTTAAAAGACATAGAAAAACAAAATAACGAATTAGAAGAAAAGCAAGAATTAGCCGATACCAAAGAGGAGGAAAAAAGCATTGAAAAAGACATGCAAGAAAGCAGTGAAGACTTGAAAAATGGTAAGCAAAAGCAGGCTAAAAAGAAACAAAAAGATGCAGCCGAAAAAATGCAAAAAATGGCTGAAAAAATGAAGCAAAAGAAAGCCGAAGAAGAAGCCGAACAAGAAGAAATTGACATCAATTCATTGCGTGAAATTATAGAAAACTTGGTGGAGTTAAGTAAGCAACAAGAAGGCTTAATGCTTAGGTTTAAAGACATAAACGGTTATAATCCGCAATTTGTAACGCTAGGACAGGAGCAACGCTTTTTAAAGGACAATGCTAAAATTATAGAAGATAGTTTAACGGCATTGAGCAAAAGAGTAGCCGAAATAAGTTCGTTTATTGACAAGGAAGTTACGAAATTGAATTTCCAAATGGACAAAGCCAATAACGGATTTTCAGTTAGAAATATTGGGCAAACCCGCACCAGTCAGCAAACGGCCATGACGCATATGAATAACTTAGCAGTAATGTTAAGCGATGTTTTGAAACAAATGCAGAATGAAATGAATGGCAAAGGCGATGAAGGTGATGGAAAAAAAGGAGGAAAGCCAAAATCAGGAAAAGGTAAAGGAAAAGGCAAGGGAAAAGGTTCGGGGAACAAAAGCATGAGTCAGTTAAAGAAAATGCAAGAGGAACTGAACAAACAATTGCGCGAAGGATTGAATAAAAATGGCAGTGAAAAGGGTAATAAACCAGGGCAAAAACCTGGTGATGGACAAGGAATGGGAAGTGAAGGATTTGCAAGAATGGCTGCGCAACAAATGGCAATAAGACAACAATTGCAAAAAATGATGAGCCAAATGGATGCTAAGGAAAAAGAAGGAATGGGTGGAAATGGAAAATTGCAAGAAATGCAAAAGCAAATGGAACAAACCGAGAAAGAATTGTTCAACAAACGTTTGTCACAAGAAACCATTAACAGACAACAAGATATTTTGACACGAATGTTGGAAAGCGAAAAGGCCGAAAAGAAACAAGAGCAAGACAAAAAACGAGAGGCTGAACAAAGCAAAGAAAAGGACAGAACATCTCCTCCTCCAGCTTTTGATAAATATATTGATAAGAAGAACAAAGAAACTGAAATTTTAAAAACGGTTCCTTCTGAACTAAAACCATACTATAAAACCAAAGCCAACGAGTACTTGAAAAAGGCAAGTTGATTTTTGAATTAGGAATCAATGTCGTTTACTAAAAGAATTTCAATTATATTTCTAATTCGTTTCGACAAGCTCAACGACCGTGGTCATTGAGCTTGTCGAAATGTTATCCTGTTAAGTAAACAGCATAGAATTAGGATTTTTGATTTGGGAAATTCAACTGAAACTAATTTATAAACCACCATCAAAAACTAAGAAACTAAGTTTTAAAGTTTCAAAATTTCATTCATTCTAACACCTTTTTCGGTTTCGTGAACGGAGCACATTTCGTTAAAGGGATCGTGTTCGAAAAACAGCAAATGATTATTGGCTGCTGCCTGTTTTAAAATGCTGGTTTTTTCCTTCATTGATTCCAACGGACGAACATCGTAACCCATTACATAAGGCGTTGGAATATGCGCCATGGTTGGAATAACATCGGCCAAATAAATAAGCTTGGTGTCATTGTAAGGTACAATTGGATGCATCATATTATTGGTATGACCAATGGTATAAAGCAACTCAATTTCTGGATGAAATAATTCGCCTTCTTTTATTAATTTTAGTTGACCACTTTCTTCAATGGGTAAAATATTTTCCTTTAAAAAACTTGCTTTTTCTCTAGGATTTGGAGCCAATGCTTCTTGCCAATGTTTTTCTGCAATCCAATAGGTTGCATTTTTAAAAGCTGTTTCAAATTTAGTTCTGTCGTTGTTCCATTTTATACTTCCTCCACAATGGTCAAAATGTAAGTGTGTAAGCACCATGTCGGTAATATCATCGGTGCAAAATCCATGCGCTGCCAACGATTTTTCTAAAGTAAAATCACCATGCATAAAGTAATGGCCAAAAAATTTATCATCTTGTTTATTACCCATTCCGTTGTCAATAAGCATCAGCCTATTGCCATCTTCTATTAACAAGCAGCGCATGGCAAGGCTTATCATATTGTTATCATCTGCTGGGTTTAGTTTGTTCCATATTGTTTTAGGAACTACACCAAACATGGCTCCACCATCTAATTTAAATCTTCCTGTTTCTATTGAATATAATTTCATATTAGTTTATAGTTGTTGGTTTCTTAGTTAAATTACTTATTTATCGTTTAATTTTTGACAATTGCCCATTGCTAGTTGCCTTCATTTAGAAATTCTTCAATACTTACTGCATTTTCAATCCTATAATTTCCACTTGCTGTTCTACAAAGTGAATCTAAATAAGCACCACAATTTAGTTTTTTACCAAAATCAAATGCAATGCTTCTTATATATGTTCCTTTACTGCATTTAATTTTAAAACTTACCAAAGGCATAGCTATTTCTGTTATTTCAAAACTAAAAATAGTAATTGGTCTAGGAGTTAAAATTATTTCTTGACCACTTCTTGCAGCATTATAAGCTCTTACTCCATCTTTTTTTATAGCCGAAAATATAGGAGGCATTTGTAACTGTTCGCCTTCAAAGTTTTTAGCTGTTTCCAAAATCATTTCATTGGTAATAGAATTGGTTTCAAATATTTGGTCTATTTCTGTTTCTTTATCGTAACTTGGCCTAGTTGCGCCAATGTAAAAACTTCCAGTATATTCCTTTTCCGAAGCCATGTATTGGTCAATGTTTTTGGTTTCTTTACCTACACAAAGTATCAATAATCCAGTTGCCAAAGGATCTAAAGTTCCTGCATGTCCTACTTTTATTTTTCGTTTTTGTCCATTGCTTTCTATTAAAGCTTCTTTATGAAATTTGGTTATTGCATAACGTAATTTATTTACAACCTGAAAACTTGTCCAACCAATTGGTTTATTTATAAGTATCATATCTTGTAATGGATTGATGGAAGAAACGTTTTTTTGAGGTTGCATTGGTTTTTATATTTTGGGGCTGCAATATGTCTATTTATTCCTAAAACTCATATATATTGTATGTTTTACTAACAAATGTTTTGAAAAATGTATTGTCTTTTAACATTTCAGTTGTATGTTTGATATGCTTTAATGATGAGTTTTTAAAATTGAAAAGTAATAATCCCAAAAACAGACCAAATTCCTATTTTGGGAAATAATAGAAATTTGAATTTTGTTATGTGTTTAATAATCAGTTGCAAATTTTATGGAATAAAAAATGTATCTAGTAATAAAAATAAACTTTAAAAATATAAATTATGAAAAAAACCATTTTATCAGCATTAGTTCTTACAAGTATTTTTAGTTCGTGTACTAAAGATATAAAAAAAGACGAACCAAACACTACAATTAATCCTAATCCACAAACCATGCAAGAAATGGTTGTACCTGCTGGATTTTCCTACAAAACCACACAAGATGTGAACTTTACTGTTAAGTTATTAGCCAATAACGATCAACCTTTATCCAGTGTTAGAATCGACATCATGGACGATAGTCCTGAAAATAATGGTAAAATTATTGCTACTGGAATTACAAATTCGGCTGGTATCTTAAGCATGCCATACAATATTCCAAATTATTTAAAACAAGTAGTTTTAAACGTAAACTATATAGGAGTTGTAAACAATGTAATTGTTCCTGTTGATGCCAATAATCCTAGTGTAAACGTTACCATTGGTGGAAAAAATCCAATGAAAGTAACAACTGCAGAAAATAAAAATCAAGCAAAACCACATAATTCTTTAGGTAAAGCTTTTTCACGTTTATCGTACAAACTTGGAACTTTTAGTGGAGCTGGTGTTCCAAACTATTTGGTTCAACCTCGCGATGTAGTAACTAGTCAGTTTTTAGCCGATGTAAATGCAACTTTACCAGAACAAAGACCAGTTCCAACTTACAATCCTCAGTATTTAGCAAGTAATTTAGAACGTAACTTAGTTTTAACTGCTCAGTGCGATGTTTGGATTACTTTTGTTCACGAAGGTGCTGGAAATCTTAACTCATTATTTTATTTTAAATACAACAAAAACAACAAACCAACTAGTGCTAATGATATAGATTCATTAATAGCTATTATGCCTAACACTTCATACTCTGGAAGCGGAGGAGGAATGACTACAGGTGATAAAGTTTATATTGGTCGTTTTGGTGCAGATACTGCAATTGGATTTGCTTTAGGTCAAAATTCTTGGTCAAATTCATCGGTTAACTCTAATGCTACTTTCTATTACACCATTAATGCTTTAAACCCAGAAAGTACAGCTGCTAAAAGAGAACACGTAGTTTTGTTATACGACAATCCTACTCAACGTTTTTTAATTGGAATAGAAGATTTGAACCGTGATGTAAATAGTGATAACGACTTTAACGATTGTGTAATTTATGCAACTGCAAATCCTGTTACAAATGTTAGTCAAGTAAATGTAATTACCACTACTCCAGCTACTGGAACCGATACTGATGGTGATGGCGTTTTAAATGCTTATGATGAATATCCTACAGATCCTGCAAGAGCTTACAATGTATCTTACCCTAGTGCTACCACTTTTGCAACTGTTGCTTTCGAAGATTTATGGCCAAGCCAAGGTGATTACGACATGAATGATGTAGTAGTTAATTACCAATACAAAGGTGTGTTAAATGCAGCAAATAAAATGGTAGATATGACTGCAAAATATAAATTAAGGGCTGCAGGTGGAACTTTTAAAAATGCATTTTGTGTTGAATTACCAATAAACAAATCGGCTGTAACTACTATAACTGGTGGCTTAGGATTAGATGCTGCTGCAAACAAAGCTATTCTAAAAGTATTTGCTAATTCATTGGCTATTATTCCAAGTTACAACACCATAAAAGGAAATACTACTTTAGTAACCGATACCATAACAATGAGTATGAATTTTGGTACTCCACAAAGTATTACATTGAGTTCATTCAATCCATTTATTTGGGTAGATGAAACAGGAAAAGGACGCGGACACGAAGTTCATTTACCAGACTTTGCTCCAACTGAATTAGCTACTACTGCTACTTTTGGAACTGCAATGGATAATTCAATACCTGCTAGTTCTCGTTATTACAAAACTAAATTGAATTTGCCATTTGCTATCAATATTCCTGAAACTTTTGCTTACCCAGCCGAAAAAGAATTGATTATTTTAGCACATTTAAAATTTGCAGCTTGGGCTCAATCAGGTGGAGTTCAATACCAAGATTGGTATAAAAACTTAAGCGGTTATCGCAACAATGCTAAACTTTATTAGTATTTAGATTTCAATATAGAAAAGCCCCAATGTAAAGTTTGCATTGGGGCTTTTTTATTCTTAGAAAGTAAAATTTTCAAAACTAAATGCCAGTGATTTCTGAAAACAAAATGAATTCTTGTCAGGAGAAGCAAGCGGTTTATGACAATAACCTAGCGGTTTGCTTATGTAAGATAATGGTTAGCTAGCGTAAGGTAACGGTTCATGACAGTAACATGAATTCTTGTCAGGGGAAGGTAGCGGTTTATGAAAGTAACATAATGGTTTGCTTGCGTAACATAATGGTTAGCTAGCGTAAGGTAACGGTTTATGACAGTAACATGAATTCTTGTCAGGGGAAGGTAGTGGTTTATTACAGTAACATAGTGGTTTGCTTGTGTTACATAGTGGTTAGCTAGCGTAGAGTAAGGTTTATGACAGTAACATGAATTATTGTCAGGGGAAGTTAGCGGTTAATGACAGTAACATAGCGGTTTGCTTTCGTAACATAGTAGTTTATTTCAGTTTGCTTGTATAAGGTAGTAGGTAGAGTATACTGATAGGGAGTTTTATTCAAGTTAATTTTCAATTTTCTATTCAAAGTCTAATTTTGAATAGAAATCTTTAATACTTATGCTATAAATGTTTAGTAAACTTATTAGATAATTTAAACCCAGATTCTGTCCTTTTTCCTCTGCCCAATAGTATCAGCGGTTTAAATCATTATCAATTGCAAATGTTTCATAGTTGGAATAATCAGTTTTAATTCAAATTTTCTAAGTTTCCAACCAATTTTATTAAATACTACCTCATTTTTATTAGTCATAAACTTTAAAATGATAAGTTGTAAATTAGAAATATAATAAAATAATTTCACTTAGCATGATGATGAAATTTATGTATCAAATTCAGATTTTATTTATATGTATATAAGTTAGTTATATAATTTGTAAAAATTATAATAATAAATACTTTGAAAATACCAATTAAATTGTGTTTAATTTGTGGTGTTGAAAAAATAACGTTATGAAACATTTAACATATCAAAATATAAAGTGCATTTCGATTGTAACAGGCTTATGTTTTTACTTATTAACTATTAGTTCGTGTAGTAAATCTCCCAATAATTCAAACAACTATATAAATATTAACCCACCACTAGGTAATTATTATAGTACGGTGTTTTGTAATATAAACGATTCTAATTGGTGCGATTGTTCCGTTGGTGGAGGGCCACGTGGTTGGAAATCTAGTGGTGTAACAGCTGACTATTATACCAATAGTGGTGGTACACCTCTACAAATAGAATCTAAAAACGTTTGCAGTACTAATTTAAGTGATTTATTTATTTATTTAATACCATTTAATGGTATTGGAAAGTACTATTTAACCAAACAAAATAATGGTTGTTACGCTGGTTATGCAAAAAATTTAGAGGGAATTTACTTGAAAAATTATGAAACCAATTTTGACTATAATGGAATTGTTGAAATTACAGAATTTGATACCATAAAACGGGTTTTTTCAGGGTCTTTTTATTTTGATGCATTATACTCCGACAGCAATCAAGTTGCTAAAATAACAAAAGGAACATTGGTAAAAGTAAAATATAATTAACAAAAAAATCAAACATTATGAAAAAAACAATTTTATCCCTTTCAATTTGCCTATTAGCAAACATTGCTTTTAGCCAAAATTTTACATTTACTGCTTCCAGGCAGTATCAAAGTAGTAACGCTTCTGGTGATTATACTATTATAAGTAATAATGCAAACACTTTAAATCAAGTGGACAAACCAATTATTATAGTAGAAGGCTTTGATAATTCAAATGAAATAAGCGGTTCGATTACTCATAACATGTATAGTATTCAGCCAACAAATTATTTGTCTTATCAATTAAGGGATTTAGGTTATGACATAATAGTATTAAACTTT
>JBMOGB010000186.1:0-7651 GCA_049318585.1 Bacteroidia bacterium
GCTCAAATTTCTCATATATTTTCGGTTCAAGGTTATGAAACAGAAATATTAGCTGCTTCTATTCGTAATCCTATTCACATTATTAAATCGGCAGAAGCTGGTGCTGATATCATTACAAGCCCATTGGCAAGTATTTTAGCGTTGCTAAATCACCCTTTAACCGACAAAGGTTTGGAGCAATTTTTAGCCGACCACAAAAAACTAAATGCATAAAAATATAGATTGCCCTAAATCATATAAAAAGGTTTAGGGCTTTTTTTTATATTTGAATTTTAAAAAACCTATTATCAACCTTTCAAATAATAAAAACCATGGTAAGAAAACCGTTTAATTTAAACAAATGGATAGCAGAAAACAGACATTTACTAAAACCGCCTGTTGCCAACAAAAACTTATATCCTGAAGGCACAGACTTTATAGTTATGATAGTTGGTGGCCCAAATGCGCGTAAAGATTATCATTACAATGAATCGGAAGAATGGTTTTACCAGTTAGAAGGTGAAATAACAGTTAGAATTCAAGAAGAAGGAAAGGCAGTAGATATAAAGTTAGGTCCTGGCGATATGTTTTTATGTCCGCCAAATACTCCCCATTCTCCAATAAGAGCCGAAGGTTCAATTGGATTAGTAATAGAAAGAGTTAGAAAAGGAAAAGGATTAGTTGATGGATTGATGTGGTTTTGCGATAAATGCAACCATAAATTACATGAGTACCGCTTTGAATTAAGTGATATTGAAAACGATTTCCAACCTAGATTCAAAGATTATTATTCCAATTTAGATTACAGAACATGCAAAAGTTGTGGTCATGTAATGGAAACCGATCCAAGATTTGTTTAAATGCCAAACGAAGAACTTGAACAGTTTTACATAAATATTGGTGACTTAGCCAAAAAATTTGATGTGTCGGTCTCTTTAATTAGGTATTGGGAAAAAGAATTTAAACAATTCAAACCCGAAAAATCAATAAAGGGAACACGTAAATACAGCAAAAAAAACATTGAAGTATTTAGCCAAATTTATAGATTGATAAAAATTGATGGTTTTACCATTGAAGGCGCTAAAGAAAAACTAAACTATAAACCAATTGTTCAAAATAACCAACAAGCTATTGAAAAACTAACCGAATTGAAAGATTTTTTAACCAAGTTGAAAGATTTGATTTAGTGGAACAATTACAAAGATTGAAAGATTACAAAGTTGTAAAGATTACAAATTAATAATAAAATGAGAAAAGCGATTTTAATGAGTAACAATGAACCAAATGACAAAGAACTAAAAGAACTTATGCATGAGGTAGCAATTGAAGTTAAAAGAAAGGCTTTGATTACTCAAAGTGAGCTTTCGGATCAGATAAAAAAACTTTTGTTGAAAGCAATAATTATAAATGGAAAGTAATCAAATTCAAAACAATTGTAATTAACTCACTAGAAAACAAGCATTCATAAATCAAAATTCAAAAATCATAAATCAAAAATAAAAAGTGATGTTTAATACCATAGAAGAAGCCATAGAAGATATAAAAAAAGGGAAAATTATTATTGTAGTAGATGATGAAGATCGTGAGAACGAAGGCGATTTTTTAACTGCTGCTCGCAATGTAACTCCTGAAATCATTAACTTTATGGCCAAAGAAGGCAGAGGCTTAATTTGCGCACCATTAATAGATTCTCGTTGTAATGAATTACAATTGGAGTTAATGGTAACCGATAACACAACCTTGCATGAAACACCTTTTACTGTATCGGTTGATTTATTAGGAAAAGGTTGTACTACTGGAATTTCGGCTCAAGATAGATCAAAAACAGTTCAAGCATTAATTGACCCAGCAACTAAACCTGAAGATTTAGGAAAACCAGGACATATTTTTCCGTTAAAAGCCAGGCCAGAAGGTGTGTTGCGTAGAGCGGGACATACAGAAGCTGCCATTGATTTTGCTCGTTTAGCAGGATTTGAACCAGCAGGCTGTATCGTTGAAATTTTAAGCGAAGATGGAACCATGGCTCGTTTGCCTGAGTTAACTCAAATAGCTAAAAAGTTTGATATGAAATTAGTTACTATTAAGGATTTGATTTCGTACAGACTAAAAAATGAAAGCTTAATTCAACGCATTATTTCTGTGGATATGCCAACAGATTACGGGCATTTTATATTGACTGCTTTTAAACAAATAGACACTGGCCAGGAGCATTTGGTATTACAAAAAGGAACTTGGGAAGAAAATGAACCAGTTTTGGTTCGTGTGCATTCAAGTTGCGTAACTGGCGATATTTTCCATAGCCTTCGTTGCGATTGTGGAGAGCAATTGTCAAAATCGATGGAGATGATTGAAAAAGATGGAAAAGGTGTAATTATTTATATCAATCAAGAAGGCAGAGGAATTGGATTGGTAAATAAACTAAAAGCATACAAATTACAAGAACAAGGTTTGGATACAGTGGAAGCCAATATAAAACTAGGCTTCAAAATGGACGAACGCGATTATGGAGTTGGAGCACAAATTATAAGAGCAGTTGGAATTACCAAAATGCGATTGATGACCAATAACCCAACCAAACGCGCTGGCTTAATAGGTTACGGATTAGAAATAGTTGAAAACATTCCGATTGTAGTAGAACCTAATTCACATAATAAAAAATACTTTGATACCAAACGCGATAAAATGGGTCATGAGTTTAGTAAATAGTTGTTGGTTGATAGTTGTCAGTTGATAGTTTTTAGTTTAAAGCTATAAATCAAAAAACATTATTCAAAAATCATAAATCATAAATCATAAATCACCTATATTTACCCACTGAAATTTAAAATAAAGCATGAAGTTTTTTCAACATTTTGGCGAGTATTTATTGTTTTTAAAAGCAGTATTTACCAAGCCCGAAAAAGGTAAAATATTTTTCAAACAATTAATTACCGAAAGTAATAATATTGGTGTAGGCTCATTTGCCATTATATCTCTTATTAGCGGATTTATTGGAGCAGTGTCAACCATTCAAATTGGTTACCAATTAGTAAGCGGCATTTTACCCGATTATTTAATTGGACGAATTGTTCGCGATAGTAATATTTTAGAGTTTGCTCCAACTGTAACTGCTTTGGTTTTAGCAGGAAAAGTAGGCAGTAATATAGCCTCTGAAATTGGAACCATGAAAGTTACAGAACAAGTAGATGCCCTAGAAATTATGGGAATAAATGCTGCAAACTACACTTCATTATCAAAGATTTTAGCAGGAATTTTAACCATTCCAATGTTGGTATTATATGCCATGATTTTAAGTTTAATTGGTGGTGCAGTTTCTGGTTGGGCTTCAGGTATAATTAGTGTAGAGAGTTTTGTAAAAGGTTTACGTACCGATTTTATGGGTTATAACGTGGTTTTTGCTTTAACAAAAGCTTATACGTTTGCCTTTTTAATTACATCCGTTTCGGCTTTTCAAGGATTTAGAACTCACGGTGGTGCTTTAGAAGTAGGTGAAAGTAGCACTAAAGCAGTTGTTTACAGTTGTATGAGTATTATATTTTTCGATTATATTATTTCACAATTAATGTTATTCAAGTAAATGGTAATTATAGAGAATGTAAATAAAACTTTTGGAACAAAACATGTTTTAAAAAATATTTCAGCCGAATTATATAAAGGAAAATGTAATTTTATAATTGGAGCTAGTGGTGGTGGAAAATCGGTTTTAATGAAATGTATGGTTGGGCTTATAACGCCTGAAACAGGTAGCATAACCTACGATGGAAGAGATTTTTTGAAACTGAATTATAAAGAAAAAATAAATGTAAGAAAAGACATTGGAATGTTGTTCCAAAACACTGCACTTTTTGATTCATTAAGTGTAGAGGAAAACGTAGCATTTCCTTTAAGAATGTTTACCGATTTTAGTGAAGAACAAATTATTGAGCGCGTAAATTTTTGCTTGGGAAGGGTAAATTTAGTGAATTTAAACAAACTATTTCCTTCCAATATTTCAGGTGGACAAAAAAAACGTGTAGGTATTGCAAGAGCCATTGCTCTAAATCCTAAATACCTATTTTGCGATGAACCAAATTCGGGCTTAGATCCGCTTACAAGCAGGGTGATTGATGAACTAATAACAGACATTACAAAAGAATACGACATTACAACTATTATTAATACCCACGATATGAAAAGTCTTTTTGTAATGGGCGAAAACATTATATTTATTCATGAAGGTCAAAAATGGTGGGAAGGCGATAAAGCGGAAATAAGGTCAAGTGGTAATTATGAATTGCTGGCTTTTATGGAAGCTAGTGAGTTTTAACTGTTTTATTTAAAGCAATAGAAGTATAAATTTTAAACTGCAATTATTATATTGCCAAAAACAAAAATTCTGTTAATGAAAAAATATTTATTGCTACTTATTGTTGTCTTTACTACTGCTAATTATTCATTATTATTAGCAAAAGAAAATCCTAATATTTTAGATAGTTTATTAGATATTTACAGTAAATTTAACAACCAAAATGATTTAATAAAAGGCGAAAGATTAAACAAAGAAATTTTAAAACTTGCAATAGAACAAAATAACAAAGAGGCTCAAATTAGAACACTAAATAATCTTTCGTTTTTTAGTGTTTTTAAAAACGATTATCTGAAAAGTTTTAATTATTCGGAACAAGCAATTAATTTGGCGAAAGAAATTAAAAATGATAGAATATTAGCTGACTTATATATAAATAAAAGTAGGTTATTTTTAAAAATAAATAATATAGATGGTGCTATAAAGTACTTAATTAAAGGCCGGAAAATTGCATTTAAAATTAATACAAATGCTCAATATCAATTTTATTATAACTCCTTAGCACATTTTTACTACAACCAAAATGAATTTAATAAAGCTATTGCAAATTTCAAATTAGCACTTTTAAAAGCTGTTAATTTAAATGATTCAAATTCATATAGGTCATCATTTGACAATATAGGTTTATGCTATCGTAATATGGGTAATTATAAAATGGCTGAGTACTATTTTATGAAAGCTATTTATTTTGCTAGACGATATAAATACCCTACTGGACTAGTAAATGCTACTATTAATTTATCGAAAAACTTTTACCTAAATAACCAACTAGGAAAAGCCATAGAAATGGCTGAATACACAGTTAGCGTTATTAAAACAAATGATATTCCACTCAATTTCCATATTGAAATTTCAATTAATTTAGCAAGAATTTATTTACTAAAAAAAGATTTTATAAAAACTGATTCAATACTTCATGTAATTAATAACTTACTTGAAAAAAAGAATGTTTTCGATAATGACAAAATTGATTATTTAGAGCTAACTTACAAAAAAAATAAAGTAAGTAAAAGCCCATTTTATATTGCATCTTTCGAAAAATATTTACAAGCAAAAGATTCACTTCAAAACTTAAAAAGAGTTGTTTTAGAAAATAGTTTAAAAGACAAATTTGCTATAGCTGAAAAACTAGAAGATTATGACAATATTGAACACAATTTTGAATTAAAAAAAATGGAAAATAAATGGATAATGGTTTTCGGATTTATATTTTTAGCTGGATTAGTTATATTGTTATATATAATTTATAAAGCAAAATCGAACATAAAAGAATTGAAAATTTTGCAAGAAGAAATAAAAAAACAAAATAAAAATTTAGAGCTATTTAACAAGCAAAAAGATTATATTTTGGCTACTGTAGCTCACGATTTAAGAGGGCCAGTTGGAAATATAAACACCATTACTAGTGTAATTTCGTTAGACGAAACTTTAAATGAAGAGAACAAAACGTTGATTAATTTGATCAATCAAAGTGCTGATTTATCAATGAGCATTATTAACGATTTGGTTGATGCAATTAATGTGGATAGAAAAAATGAATTGCTAAAAGAAGATAAAATTGTATTGAATGAAGTTATTGATACAGTTATAAAATTGCAAAATGAAAATTTGAACAAGAAAAAAATAAATGTTCAACTAGATTGTTTTCCAGGCTTAGAAATAAAAGGGGATAGAAGCTTTATAATAAGGGTTTTATTTAACCTAATTTCAAATGCTATAAAGTTTAGCAATATAAATACTGAAATTCAAATAGAAACTTCATTATATGATGAAGACAACGTTTTGATAAAAATAAAAGACCATGGAATTGGCATAGATACTGATAAATTGGAAGCTATTTTTGAGCCGTTTACATCTGCTTCTCGAAGAGGAGTTGCAGGCGAAAAATCAATTGGATTGGGTTTGTCCATTTGTAAGAAAATTGTAGAATTACACCATGGTAAAATTTGGGTAGAAAGCAAACCAAATCATGGTTCAACATTCTTTATTATTTTACCGGTAAATTATTTGAACAAAATTCTTAAAAGCATTCCATTTAAGTTTTAAATAGTTCTAAAGTTCTAAAATGTTTAAATGTATTTTTTGATTATTTGAAAATAAAAAATAATTTCGTTTCATGCAAAACATATCAACCAAAGCAGCTAATTTAATAGGTTCTGAAATTATAAAATTAGGGGCTGAAATAAATCAAAAAATAAAAGAAGGAAACCATATTTACAACTTAACTATTGGAGATTTCAATCCAAAGTATTTCAGAATTCCTGATGATTTAAAGCTTTACATTATTGATGCTTATGAAAACAATGAAACCAATTATCCTCCTGCCGATGGTGTATTGGATTTGAAAAAAGCAATTCAAAACTTTATTCTTAAATATGAAAATATTCAATTTAACGATGATGAGTTAATGGTAGCAAGTGGCGGACGACCATTAATACATGCCATTTACAAAACAATTTTAAATCCAAACGACAAAGTTTTATATCCTGTTCCAAGTTGGAATAACAACCATTACTGCCATTTAAGCGATGCTATTAAAGTAGAAGTTCAAACCAAAGCAGAAAACGGTTTTATGCCTACTGCTGCTGAGCTTGAGCCTTATATTCACGATGCAGTTTTGCTTGCACTTTGCTCACCTTTAAACCCAACTGGAACTACTTTTAAAAAAGAACAATTAACTGAAATATGCGATTTAGTTTTAGCTGAAAACTTAAAAAGAACTGGCAAACAAAAACCATTATACATACTTTATGATCAAATTTATTGGATGCTAAGAACTAATGGAATTGAACATTTTAATCCGGTAAGTTTAAGGCCAGAAATGAAAAAATACACCATTTTTGTAGATGGAATTAGCAAAAGTTTAGCCGCTACGGGAGTTAGAGTTGGGTGGGGATTAGGCCCTGTTGAAATTATTTCAAAAATGAAATCAATTATTGGTCATATTGGGGCTTGGGCTCCTAGGGCTGAACAAATAGCTACTGCAAAATTTTTAGATAACGATGAAGCAATTAATCAATACTTAGTTGAACTAAAACAAAAAATTGATATCCGATTTGATGGCTTATTTAAAGGTTTTGAAGCTTTGAAAGCTAAAGGATTTCCTGTTCAAATTATTGCTCCTGAAGGCGCCATTTATTTAACAGCTCAGTTTGCTTTAATTGGCAAAAAATTACCTGATGGAAAAATTATTCAAACTACTTCAGATATTTCGTCATTTTTAATAAACCATGCTCAATTAGCATTGGTACCTTTTACAGCTTTTGGCTGCCCCAACGGAACCGATTGGTACAGAATTTCTGTAGGTACTTTAAATGAAAAAGACAT
>JBMOGB010000187.1:0-7649 GCA_049318585.1 Bacteroidia bacterium
GCACATTTCCATGTCATCCAAGCTGCTAAAGCTTTTACTTCATCTAAATGTACATCCATGCTGTAACGAATTCCACCTTTACTCGGACCTAAGTTTGCGTTGTGAACTACTCTAAAACCTTCAAATACTTTCACTTTACCATCGTCCATGGTTACAGGAATATTTACAATTACTGTTTTTTGTGGGGCAATTAATACGTTGTAATCACTTTCGTCAAGACCAATAATTTTTGCTGCTTGATCAAATCTTTGTTTCATTGACTCAAATGGGTTTTCTGAGCCATGCTTAATCACGTTATCTTTTTGTGACATATTTTTATGGTTTTTAATTTATAAAATAATTGTCCGACAAACCTAAACAATTTTAGTAAAAATGCTAATTTATTTGAATCACTTATCCACTTGATTGTTGTTAGTTGTTATATTAAAGTTGATTGGCTTATTGGTTAATAGGTTTATTGGTTAATAGGTTAGTTAGCTAATATAACTTATTCAACTCAATCAACCTATCAACTAACTCTATTCATTAGCTCATGAGCTGTATTGGTAATTACCGACTTATTTTGTTCATCAACATTTACTTCTTTCAAATGCTTAAATGCCAAATCTAAATACATTTGTTTTTTGCTTTCGGCAAATTGTTGAATCATGTATTTATTATAAAGCGAAATAATTTCTGAAATTTTCTTTTCTTGGTGTTCATTTTCCATTGCTTTTTCAAGCAATATTTTATCATCTTTATGAACAGTTTCAAGCAATTCAATTAACAATAAAGTTTTTTTATTAGCAATAATATCGCCACCAACTTGCTTGCCAGTAATGCTTCCATCGCCAAAAGTATCTAATATATCATCTTGAATTTGAAAAGCCAAACCTATGTTTATTCCAAAATCGTATAAATGTTGTGCATCTGCTTTACTAGCTCCGCCAATTAATGCTCCAATTTGAAGCGAACAACCTAACAAAACAGCAGTTTTTAGCTTTATCATTTCTAAATATTCTTCGTGAGAAACATTTTTTTGAGTCTCAAAATTCATATCTATTTGCTGGCCTTCACAAACTTCTATGGCAGTTTTGTTAAATACTTCTAGCAATACTTTTATATCAGTAAAATCTGTTTTGCAAAGCAATTGCGTAGCTTTTATCATCATCAAATCGCCACTTAAAATGGCAATTGGCATGTTCCATTTTTTATAAACAGTTTCCTTTCCTCTGCGCAAAGGAGCATTGTCCATAATGTCATCGTGTACCAAAGTAAAATTATGAAACACTTCAATGGCATGTGCTGCTTGCAAAGCTTTTTCTACATTTTGACTAAATAAATCACAAGCCATTAGTGACAAAATTGGTCTCAATCTTTTACCACCCAATTGCATCATGTAGTTAATTGGATCGTATAATTCTTTTGGATTTTCACCATATTCAGCCTCATTTAAATGGCTGGCAAAAAGTTCAAATAGTTGTAGGTATGTTTTCATGCGAAGGTTTCAAACTTATGTGTTTTTTGTAAAATACCAACTGCTCTTGTAATTTAGTCCAATCTACTTGTTCATTTTTACCAATACTACTTCAAAAAATAGTTTCATAGCTAATGTTATGCAACAATTTTTGTTCATTGTTTTGATAAAAAACACTTCGTATCTTCGAACTAAATTACAAGCGCAATTGGTATAATTATAAAAATGAGTTTGATTGAGTAAAATAACAAATGTTTTTTTTAATGAAACAAGTTGATTCAAAAAAGTGTAAGTGGCAAAAAAAAGATATAAGAAAATAAGTGAGCTAAATAACATACAAATACTATTGTTAAATTTTTTATTCAATAAGTTTTGCAAACTTAAATTTATAATCCATTCCTCAAAATATTATTGAAATTGTTATGTGAAAGTAGAGGTGTTAATTAAAGGAAGTGAGGTTTTATGGTTGATTGGAAAGTTCGAAATAAAGTTCATTTTCCAATGAGTTCATCAATTTTTTCAGCTACTTTCTCAAATTCACCTGTCTCGTGAAACCAAAAGAAAATCTCATCACTAAGCTTTTTGCTATTCTCATTTGTCGGTAATAATATCAAAATGTCACCACATCCGTTTGATGCTATTGCAACACCATTTTCAGGAAAATTGTTCAAATCCCTTGCTTGTTTACTTTCTAAGCCAATGTGGTTACAAGTTCTACTTATTCTTTTATTGTCTGATTTATCAAAAAAAGGGATAAGTTGCCAATCATCGTCCTCAGTTGTTAAATCACCACCATTTTCTTTTATCATTTTAGATTTAAAATTGTCGGGGAAAACAATATCAAGTTCTAGTTCTGTTTCAATAATATATTTTATGTCTAAAGGAAACGGCATTTATATTCAATTTTCAGTTTCAAATATAATTTTATTATGCTTTTATTTATTTGTTTCTGAAGTTATTTCAAATCAAATTTGAGTATTTTCTTGAATAATATTTATTACTTATCCAACTGTTTTAAAGTGAACAAATTTACTGTCCAATAGACTGTAAAAGCAATAACTCCATCTAGTGAAACCAAAAGCAATTCTGTTATTCCTAAACTTGGTTCCCAAAATAAATAACCAAAAGTCAAACCCGATATTAAGCAAAGTAAGATAGTAAATTGAATAATTGACAAGCCCCATACTTTTCTTTGATTTTTAAATTTATTCCAAAAAGGAAGTGTAAATGTAAGCTGTATAAAAAATGCAATAATGATAACAAATGGTACAAAATATTTGAAAAATCCTTTGTCTGGAGCAATCAAAACATTGATACCTTGACCAATTAAATTATACAATACTAAAAGTGCAAGCACTGAAAATATTCCAAAAATTACAGGTAAAATTGTTTTGATTATTTTAGTTTTCATAATTTTGAATTAGATTGTTTAGCATTTTAAAACAAACCTCAGCGAAAGGGCTAGATATGTTTAAGCCTTATATTTTATAGGCTGGCCTTTCCAATGTCAACCATGAATTCCAGCATTCTTATACCTTGACCGTAAAGAATTCCTTTTTCTATGTCAACTCTTGCTGTGGCGGGCCAAACAAATCCATAGTCACCACCAGTCTTGTTAAACCAGTCAAACGGAATGATTTTAACTGTCTCTGGTTCGACTATTATAATTGCGAAAGTTTCATAATAATCTTGGTCATAACGAAGAGTGTCTATTCTTACGAAAGTCGGCAACATAGAAATGTCAAGGCGTGTTTTCAAAGTATTCATACCCGCAGTAAGTTTCTGCAAATCAATCTTTGTATTCAGTATTTTGGGTGGGCTGTCTAAGTCTACAAAGTCTGCTTGCATAATGTCTAATGTATTGTGGTCAGTTGGCCAATAGAATAACTTATTATTTTGTAGAGTTAAAGTCATTGTCGATGGAATTGTAAGCAGTCGCTTTTCAGATTTTTTAAAATTCAAAAAATACTTCTTCACTATAACCAATTCACTCGGCATTTTGATTTTGTCATTCAATATAACATAAGATGTCAAACCAATTTGAGCAAGCTCCTTATTGAAACTTTTTAAATCAAAAAAATATGGAAAGTAATATTGTTTAGATGTCATATAATTCCTGATTTCAATTCAGTAAGGCTTGCCGCTAACTTATAAATACAAGCAATTTCCAAACTTGCCTATTTTCAATTGTAGGTGTCAAATATAATTTGTTTTGTTAATTATTGAGCATATGGTGTAGTTGAATCTGCTGCTAATGAAGGTGTGGTTATTTGCCCATAGTTGATTTCTTCGCTAATCCACTTTTCGATTAGTAGTATCGATAGTTATCTGCAACCAACTGTGTACACCAAAATTGCGGTATTACAACATTATGATTGTTTTGAGTTTGTATCATAATCCTGTAAATCCTAAAATCATGCAAATCATGATTCAGATATAGTGCGGGGAAATCAACGGAAATCTGCGGGAAATTAATGATATTGGTGTCGCTGCGCTATAACACCAACATCGGCTGAAATTTACTAACAGTCAAAGCAGTATTTAATAATTATATATTATATACTTACATTCAATTATTCATCATTTGTCAGTTTAAAATTATGTACAGTAATGTCTATAAGTATTGGTAGTTTTAAGGCTTTTCCTTTACTGTTTCTTGGTGTTACAAGCCTTGATGATGGATAAACAAATTGCTCTGTTTTTTTATTGTCAATAACCACATTGGCTGCTTTTGCAAGTTTGCTAATAATGTCGGCTGTGTAATTATGTTGAATTAACAGACCTGTATTTTTGTCAAAATGAAATTCTTGAACTTTACTATGGGTAGGGAAATTGTTGGGAAATGTTGCTATAAGAAAACCTTCCGATTTTTCAATCCATTCAATGTTCTTATTCATTAATAGGTTTGGCAATGTACAATAGTTCCAAAAAGCATAATTGGCAAAGTAAGCCATATCCAAATCGTCCCAATAAAATAGCCTGCGGCCATAAGGAAAAAATTCCCTTGCATTTTTTCGTTCAGCTATTATAGTACCGTTTAAGTTTTCTAATCTCACATTGTTTCCATCAAGAATACCTGAAATATTTTTGTCTTTGCCAATTGGCGTTATTTTGGAATAAGGTTTTCCAATTTCCATTTTAATTTTTGCGTGATCAAAAAATGGTCTTCGTTTCAAAGTAAATGCAAGTCCTTTAACTGATACTTCAGCTTCAATAAATTTATTGTTTTTCCAAAGTTCTGTCCCACCATATGCATCAATGGATTTTTGTGCTGTTTTGCTTAACATTATACAGTTGTTTTGCTTAATTTTTTAATTATAAAACTTGCTAAAAATGCCTCTAAAATACTTAGTGGAACAGCAAAAAACAATAGTTTTATTGGGAGTACATTCATATTCCAAAGCACTATCCACATTAATACAAAACCTACAAACCAAGAAAGAAATGTAGTTTGAAGCAATGAAAATTTCTTTGCAAATATAAATATTGCAATTGCATAACATAACGACCAAAAACCCCAAACGGCACCGTTTATTGGCTCTGATGGAAATACAATTCCGAGATTTTCATAATGCCCCGTCCAATAGGATTTTACTATAAACTCGTTTCTCACAAATTCAGAAATACTTATCCAAACTGTTGCTAATAAAATTGGTAAAATTGTCTTTTTCATTGATGTATTATTATTTTTCTTTTTTGTGTTTTTTATGTGATTGTAGGTCAAATTATGCCAACTTATTATAGGCAACTAGTTATTAAAACCCTATAATACAAATTTTACTGTCATTGAGCTTGTCCGATAGCTATCGTACGAAGCGTTGTTCTGTAAATACAGTGCATAAATAACACCTCTGTGAAAAACAAAGCTGCATTTAAGCCTTATATGTTAGCTGTTCGTTGTTTATTATGTTTTCAATGTCCATAACCAAGCGTCACCAATTTCTTCGTCTTGAACAATTTCTGTGAAAACGAATTTGTTTTTCTCCAATATTTTTGTCGATGCGTTATGTTTAGGTTCAGTTGTTGCTGTAATTATCACTTTTGGGTCAGCATTTTGCGAAATTGTAATTAGTTCTTTGCAAGCAAATGAAGCAATTCCTTGAAACTCAAAATCTTTAAATGTCCAATAGGCAATTTCCACTTTCCCTTCTTTCGGTTGTCCTTTAAAACTACCTAAACCAACTACTTGATTCTGTTTAAGAATGAGATAAGCAACCCAAGGCAAATTAAATCCAATTTTTGGGTAAAAGTCGTCATACATTTTTAGCAATATTTGACAGTCATTTGATTCAAATAATTTATCTGCTTTGTTTTCAACTAAATTCAGAGTTCTTAATTCCATTTTATAATATAATTTCAGTTTAGTTTTTGTAAGTTCATAACTCGGTGTAGTGTCTTATTAACAATGACCGCTAACATAAATTAGAAAATTATTTGGCACTCATAATTGTTTCCGATTCCTTTTTCAAGTCGCTTGCAAATTGCTCAAACGATTGGTCAAATGATGGAATCATTTTAGCATACATTGGAAACATTAATCCCCCAATTTTTTCTGTCATTGAAAATGTTATGGTTTCATTTGCATTTTTTGTGATGGTATAAATACGATTTCCTTGACCATCTCCCCATACTAATTTCTTTTCTACTTCAAACTCTTTTACTATCAACTTAAAGGTACGTTTTGCATCAAGGATTGATTTTAACTTGATTTTTTCACCCAAGGCAATATTGCCTTCTATAGAAGTTACTGTTGAATTCCAACGAGGATATTCAGAAGCTTTAGTTAGCAAAGCCCAAACAATTGCTGGGTCGGCTTTAATTTCGATACTTACAGAGGTTTCTCTGTGAAAAGTAGTTTTAACGGTTGTGGCTTTTCCGTTTTGAGCCATTGTTGCTGATGTCATCATTGTAATTGTTAAAATTGTGATTAAATACTTCATTTTTTGTTTTGTTTTCTATTTTGACGATTGGCTAAAACAAAACGATAGGATTAATCAACAGTTTTTTTCAAATATTTTTCCATAACCTGCCTATTATGTTCTAAATGATGTAATTGTAGTTCAGATGCTTTTGATTTATAAGGATCAATTTCTCTTAAAATCTGCATTCTTAAATCAAATAGATGTTCCTTATTTCCTTTTTCGGCTTCCCTAACCAAATCAATTTTTATCAATTCATCTTGTGTATTTTGTTTGGGATTAAAAATTCCATTGAGTTCTGAACATTGATGGCAAACTCCTTCTTTATTAATTAAAGCACATCGCCCTTCAAAATATTAATCATTTTTGACCGCCCTGTATGCAAATAATATTTCACCATTGCTTCATTGGTGCCAAGTATGGTCGTTATTTCAGAAACTTTAAATTCATAAACTTCTTTCAGAAAAACACAAAGTTGTTGCTCTAATGGCAATGATTTTGAAATGCAGGTAAAACAAAAAGCAATATGCTCTTTTGCTTCGTATTGACCGTGTGGCGAGGTCATTCTGATATTCATTGCTTCCTGAAAAAATTGTCTATTATTCTGTGCCGCTTCTTTTGTAATGTCAGTTACATTTTCTGTCCAGCGTTTTTGTGCACTTAAATTGTCTTTTGCTAAGTTAGATGCAATAGTGAATAGCCATGTTTTTAAAGAAGAGTCGCCTCGAAAAGTATGCAATTTGTCAAGGGCTTTTAAATAGGTATCGTGAACAATATCTTCTGTGTCTGCAATGCTTGCTGTGATTCTTAAAATGTAAGATTTTAAATGCCCTACAATACCTACAAATTCTTGATTAAATAGTTCTTCTGTCATTTTTATTTTCTGTCGATTAATGTTTACAAGGTTGGCAAAAAAAACTAAGTTATAAAAACTATTTAAGGTTTACTTCGTTCCTTCAGCTACATTATATAACCATCCCCAAAAACCAAAAACAAACATATAAATAAAATAGTTATTCCCTAATTAATTTTAAAACTAATGGTAAAATTCCCCTTTTGAGGAGTGGCTACAGGCCGGGGTGGTTATTCCAACTTTCCTAATGTTTCCGTCATTTCCGCCAAGCCTACTTCGGCTTCTATCCTTAGAGTTTGCGAAGCTCTACTGATACTAAACGAATTGCCTTCCGATCACAATTGGAAAGTTTTAACTAGCGAATAAAAATCAGCCAGAGGCTTATCAATATTTTCACTAGCAAGATGCTAGCGAATGAGGA
>JBMOGB010000188.1:0-7573 GCA_049318585.1 Bacteroidia bacterium
GTTTAATTTTTTGCTGCCCGTTGTTTGGTGTTTTAGCGAAGCGACACCAACAACATTATTGCCTGCTGATTTCGCAGATAAACGCAGATGTTTCCGCTCCTTGTAAAGATGCTTCGTGCCTCAGCATGACGATTCCCGCACATTGCCTGAACTATGATTTATTGTTGCCGTTGTTTGGTGTTTTAGCGAAGCGACACCAACAACATATAGGTTGATATTGTATTTATTTTATAAATTGATGTTTTCCTTTTTTTTCTTCTTTCTTTTTCCATTGATGAAAAAGAAACAAAAAATCTAGACAAAAATATGCTTCCACGCGCAGCCCAACGCTGGCCCGCATTTTTGTCGGGCCAACGCTCACCAAACACAATGATTATTTTACCAAACAATCCTTGGCGAATGCCGTATTTTCAATGTCATGGTGAGCGAAGTCGAATCCATACACGAACCTTTGTGTGCTCTGTGTAAACCTCTGTGAACTTTGTGGTTTAATTTTTTGCTGCCCGTTGTTTGGTGTTTTAGCGAAGCGACACCAACAACAAATATTGCCCGCAGATTTCGCAGATAAACGCAGATGTTTCCGCACCTTGTAAAGATGCTTCGTGCCTCAGCATGACGATTCCCGCACATGTCTGATCAGTTCCTATAGCTATCGGAATTTGTCGGTCCAATGCTCGCCACAAATTGATAATTTTCGATGACGTTTAAAAAATCACACGTAGGGTGCAGACCTATGTGTCTGCCCAATGAACACAATAAAGACGTTGCAATGCAACGTCTCTACGAATTTATCTATAATCAAACATTTCGAATTTCGAATTTAATTTTTCGAATTTACTTTATTTACATTTATCCAATTCTAATTTTACAAACTCCATTAATTGTTTGATGTATGGAGCAGTAAAATTAAATTCAATGCCAGCCGTTTTATAAATATCGCCAATGGTTTTGGTGTAACCTAAACTTAAAGCTGCTTTGTATTGTGCCAATGCAGTAGGTTTATCGGCTATGTAATTTTTCCAAACTGCCAATGCTCCTAGTTGAGCCATTCCGTATTCAATATAATAAAATGGCACTTCAAACAAATGCAATTGTTTTTGCCAAGTATAAGCTTGAATGGCTTCGTAGCCTGCCCAATCAACCATTCCTGTTCCAAACTCTTTGCTTAATTCTACCCAATAAGTTTTACGTTCTTCGGCTGTTTGATTTGGATGCGTATAAATCCAATGTTGAAATTTATCAATGGTAGCAATCCAAGGTAAAATTCTAATAATACCTTCCAAATGTTCTTCTTTGGCACGGTTAAAATCTTCCTTGTTGGTATAAAACTCATCCTGTCCATCGTAACTAATTAGTTCCATGCTCATGCTGGCTAATTCAGCTACTTCGCTCGGACAATTTTTAAAAGCTGCTAATTCTAAATCTTTACTCAAAAACGAATGAACAGCATGTCCACCTTCGTGAAGCATGGTTTCCACATCGCGGGTTGAAGATGCAGCATTCATAAATATAAAAGGAACACTGGTTTCGGCCATTGGGTAATTATATCCTCCTGGTGCTTTTCCTTTTCTACTTTCCAAATCCAAGCGCTCCATATTGTCCATGGTTTCTATACACCATGCAAAATAATCATCTACTTTTCTAAAGCATTTTTCAGTTCTATCAATCAAATCTTTACCACTGGTAAATGGTTCTAAAGCCTCGCGGTTTTTGGTATCTACTTCCATGTCCCAAGGTTTTAAATCGTGTCCCAATTCCTTTTTTCTTACTTCGTTAAAAGCTTTTACCAAAGGCAAAACTTCTAACTGAATGGCCTCATGAAATGCAAAACAATCTTCGGGTTTGTAATCAAAACGACCAAGGGCAGCAAACATATAATCTCTAAAATTTTCGAAGCCAGCATTCAAAGCCACTTTGTTTCTGAGAGCTATTAATTTATTGAACAATTCGTCCAATTCTTGTGTATGTGCTGCACGAACCTCATTTATTTTCAAAAATGCATCTTCACGTTTAGCTCTGTCGGTACTTTTCAAAAAATTAGCAGCTTGTTGTAATGTTAATTCTTTGCCATCAATGGTAACACTTAATGCACCAACTATGGTTCCGTATTTTTGACTTTCGGTAGCTATTTCTGCCATTAACGGCACATTTTCTTCTCTAAATAATTCTATCTCTTTTTTTATTCCTCTTAGGTAAATAAAGTATTTATCGTGGTCTAATTCATCAATGAATTTACAAGCTACTAACTTTTTATTTAACTGATCAGATAATGGAGAAATTTGAGGTTCTATTTCGGTTACAAAAAACAAATATGCTTGTTCAAGGTCTTTGTTATTGCTATCGCAGGTCATTTTTACATAACGCCAAGCTAAGTCTTCGCTTACAAAAGCTTCCAATTCACTTCTGTCGGCCAGCCATTTTTCTAAATCTGATTTATCATTTATTTCTCTTACTAATAATTGATTAAAGTAAGGAGCTAAAACTTCCCAAGCAGTAACTTTTAGTTTGTTGGGTAAAAATTTGCGGTTAATTATCGTAATCATAATTTTATAAATTTAAGCCACATAATTACTATTGTTTTATTTAACAAAAAAACATTTTGGTCATTATTCTGCAAAATGAATTTCATTTATAGGAGATTTTGAATTTTGAATGTTGGATTTTGAATTGATAATCGTTTCTACCGATAGTTATCGGTATTCGCTCAACGACCGCGTACATTGAGCGCTCAACGACCGCGGACATTGAGTGAAGTCCGATAGTTATCGGACGAAATGTATTTTCCTTAAATAAACGACATTTATTGATAATGGATTATTTGTCTTGGTTGAATCCTCAATAATAGAAAAGTGAGTTGGCGAAATACAAAACAAGAGTAAAAGAATTTACAAAAAAAATGACCTGCTTACGAATAAACAGGTCAATTGTCCTAGGTTGGTGTCCTTACCCATCTATTGAAGTTATTTTCTTTCAATATCAATTATTTCACCATTGTCTAACATTTGCTTCAATTCAGCTTTGGTATAACCTACAACATCTTCCGAATATTCTTTACTTTTCAAATCGTTAAGTCCAGTTAGTTTGTTAGTTTCATAATTGTTTGTTTGAACAAACACAGAATCTCCCACAACTTGGTCTATTTTATAAAGAGTATATTGATTATCCTTTGTTTTAATTTCAAAAATGTCGCCACTTTGAGGTGTAATTATCAATTGAGCATTTTTCTCACCTTTCTTTTTGTTGGTAATAACGCCAAATATTATTAACACTGCAACTAAAGCCAAACCCGAAAACATCCAAATTGGAGTTTTAGTACTTGGTTTTAAATTTTCGTACGAAACCTTGATATTATCAGGCATTTCTTTTAGTTCCAAAACTTGTTTGCAATGGCTACAATTGCTAATTCCTGTTTTGCCCATTGGGAAAAAGGGAATCCAAAAAACGTGTCCATACTTTTGAAGTACGCTTAATTCAACGCTGTTTTGTGTTCCACAATTAGGACATTTGTCCATTAAGTTTTCTGTTGCAAGTACTTTGCTTTTACTTCCGTAAACAATCATATAGTTTTATTTTTAGTGTGTTTTTTTGTGATCAAATATATTCCAGAAACCTAATATTTAAATTTTTGAAATTGTTTTGTTTTAAACCAATCATTCCATAATTTGGTCAGGTATTAACGGGCACAATTAAATAAAAAAATATCTTTGTACAAAACTAAACATTTTAAAAAAAACAATGATTTTATCCATTACCAAAATAGAGTTGAGTTCCTATTCAAAATTGCGTGCCTTTTTTAAGTTTAATGGGCAAATAATAAATGAGTTGAAACAATCAAATTGTAAAAAATATAAAATTACTGGTAGTTTGAATTTAAAAACTTGGTACACCATGACTTTATGGGAAAATGAAGACGAGTTGCACCACTTTTATATCTCGGGAACACACAAAGAAGCCATGAAACAATCTAAAAACTTTTCATCAAATATTCAGTCCAAACGAATAGCGCAGGATGATTTGATTGATTGGAAGGAAGCAAAACAAATATTGAATAATAAATAACAAGCTCAAGTTTTAGGAAAATAAATAAACCAACTTAAAAGCTTACTGGAAATTACTTGGTGAAATTACAAAGAATTGATTTGGTAAAGGAAATTATTAAAATACTTTTGTTGGAGAGGTAAGTTGAAAACATAAAAGTTATACTAAAAAAGGTAAGACATGGATAAGAGAAATCCTACATATATTAAGTACATTATTTTGAATAAAATTTCAATCTTACTATTTATTTGTTTGATTGTTTCTTGTGATTCGGAAAATAATCAAAACAATTTAGTTAAAACTGATTCATTGGAAAATATTGAAAAAACAGCAATAGTTGAAGAAATAAACTCGGAAATTGATGAAGATTATAATGAATCAGAAGGTGCCAACACACTTGATTTTAGTGATACTTTATTTAGTTATTTTAAAAGAAATGAACTAAAACCTTTAATTGATAAATCATTCAATGATGGCAACGATACTACAACTTATTTTAAAATTGGAAAACATATCATAAATTGGGTTTACAATGATTCATTAACAATTTTAAGAATAGATGATGAAAAAATAAATTTAAATATAAATGGTTTTGAAGGTACTTATTCTATTGGTGGGATAAAACTTTTTTCAATTGAAAAAAGAGAAATTTTAGCTATTGTGTTTAATGTTGTAGGATGTGGAGGTGGATGTTTTGATGGTAATACTTTATTTTATGATTTTAGAAATAGAAAAGAGAATTATTATAGTTATGTAGCTATGAATTGTTTTTCATTGTATGATTTTAAAAATGATAATTCAATTGAGTTACTAGTACCAAAATTTGAAGGCGATGTTTATGGTAGAGATAAGTTTATTGAAACATACTCCTTATTTGAATTAAATAATGAAGGACATTTTTTTGCTAAAAAAGATAAGTTAGGAAAAGCATTTTTTATAAAAGTTGAATATCCTAATAGATCACCTGAATCTAAATGTGAAATAAAGTCAATTAATTGGTTTGAAAATATCAAATATTAGATTTGGTAAAGGAAATTAATAAAATACTTTTGTTGGAGATGTCTTTAAATACAAGTTATATAAAAGGCAATGCTAGTACTTAAAAAAAACAATCCAGATTATGGTCAACCTTGACAATGGAATTTTCCTAGAAGATAATAATGTATTACTTAAATGGAGAAATTTGGTTGAACAACTTGCAATAGAAAATAAAGCAGAAATTATTAGAAAGCACGATAGAACTATTATTGAATGGGGAACTCACAATATATTAGATGGACTAAAACTAAATTTAACTAATGTTTATTTACTCACTGCTAGATTGACTATGGTGAAATTTACTTCTATTGAATCTTGGTATTTTGGCGACAAAGATTCATTTGAAAATTTCAACCGGATAAAAAATCATTTGTTAATCAAAATTGGTGAGCCGATTGAGAAGTTTGGCTCTATAAAAACTGACAGGGAAGAATGTTGGATTTGGAAAATAAACTTAACTAAAATAACACTTTTTCTTTTTGAACAACATGTATTTAAGATGCATTTTAAAATTGAACATAATCAAGACTAAACGATGATTTGAGTAGTTACCAAACTATATAAATACCTTGGTGATGGTATAGGTTTTCTTAAAGTTTATCCTAACTTTTATCCCCTAAAAGTTAAAAGTCAACAACCATGAGCATAACAAAGAATTGATTTGGTTAAATTGATTTAAGAGATACTTTTGTTTTTTCATATTATAAAATGGTAACCACAACATTATGAAACATAAAATAGGAACAAAAGAAAAACCAATGAGTTTAAAAACTCCACCGCTTTCATCGGAATATACCATGCACGCTGATGAAAAAGATGGCAAGGAAATTTTGGTGTGCACCGTTGGCAAAACAGTATTGCATTACGATGCTAATATTTTGGACGATTTGCATGAAATGCTTAAAGCACATGGCGACTGGATGGAATTGGGAAGTGCAGATGAACAAAAACCTGCAAAGGATGGAACTGTAGAAGCTTGGGGACGTTCGGAAACAAATCCAGTAAAAGGTTGGTATGGATTGAAAAAAGGTTTGAGAGGTAGAGTAGGCATGTATATTCCACCATTAATGGAAGCATTAGGATTGGCAGAAGTAACGCACGATGCAAAAGGGAATAAAATGAAGGCGATTTAAATTTAGTTTGTACTTTTATAATGCATCAAATTATCCAATGTGAGCTATTGTTTTAAGGTATCTAATCAATTATGAAAGAAATATTTGTAAAACTATTGCTTAATTATACAAATAATATTGGTGTAATAAATGAACTTTGGACTGAAATTGAACTAAACTATTCAAGTAAAAACAGGCATTATCATTCCTTATCACATCTTGAAAATTTATTCACCCAATTGAGTGAAATAAAAGATGAAATACAAAATTGGGAAGCCATTTTGTTTACCCTTTTTTATCACGACATTGTTTACAATTCTCAAGGTTTGGATAATGAAGAAAAAAGTGCTGAGCTAGCTGAATTAAGAATGAGGCAAATAGCTGTTGATGATGATACAATGGCTCTTTGCAAAGCACAAATATTGGCAACAAAGTCTCACCTGAAATCTACTCATAGCGATACAAATTATTTCACTGATGCAGACCTTTCAGTATTAGGACAATCTTGGGACATTTATTCACTTTACGCCAATAACGTGAGAAAGGAATATTCCATTTATGCTGACTTGATTTATAATCCCGGACGTCAAAAAGTGTTGAATCATTTTTTGTCGTTGGAAAGTATTTTTAAAACAGACTTTTTTTACCACAAATTTGAAAAACAAGCTAAACAAAACCTACAAAGAGAAATAGAAATGCTTGGATAAATTTTGTCCGTGGTTAGGGTCTTCACAAATCCACTTTTTTATTGGCAGTTACGATAAATATCGTCAGCCAACCAAGGACAAATATGAGGCATTCGTACATGACGATTGTTTAAGTTTTTTTGCCAATTGCTTATTGCTTATTGCCAATTATTCAAATTGCAAGGAAATGCTCACATTGAAGGTTGTTTCATAATCCTATAAATCCTAAAATCCAGTAAATCATGATTCAGATATAGTGCGGGAAAATCAGCGAGAATCTGCGAAATCTGCGGGCAAAGGATGTTGGTGTCGTTGCGCTATAACACCAACATCGGCTGAAATGATGTTGGTGAATTATTTCAATGGAATTTATTATCGAGGAAGATGCTTACAGCATGACGTTTGTTGGTGTTTATTTTGCCAATTGCTTATTACCAATTATTCAAATTGCAAAGGAGATACTCACAGCATGACGATTGTTGAAGGTTTTTTACCAATTGCTTATTACCAATTGCTTATTGCCAATTGCATATTATTCAAATTGCAAGCAGATGCTCACATTGAAGGTTGTTTCATAATCCTGTAAATCCTAAAATCCTGTAAATCATGATTCAGATAAAGTGCGGGAAAATCAGCGAGAATCTGCGAAATCTGCGGGCAATTGATGTTGGTGTCGCTGCGCTATAACACCAACATCGG
>JBMOGB010000189.1:0-7571 GCA_049318585.1 Bacteroidia bacterium
CCAAAGTGCAAGTATCAATACATAGTTTTTCAAAATTTATCATGTGGTAAAATTAGTATTTATTGTTAAATTAAACATGATCAAAATAACGGAAAGAAGTTTGGTAATACTGTTCATTGCCAATACTACTAATGAAATTCGAGGGAATTGCATAACGGTTTTTGCAACCTTGAACTGATACCTTTCGTAACTGCTTCAACCTAAGAATAGTCAAAAGCAAAGTTCCTCCCGATTGCTATCGCATGTACGTCAAACTATGAAAAACTCCGAAGGAGTTTAATATGAATAGCCCCGAATGAAATTCGGGGTAAAATGAATAATTAAACATAACAAAAACCCCAAAATATTTGCGCAAAGCCTCTGGCTTTGTGCAAATATTTTGGGGTTTTTGTGTTGGAAATTGCGTTTTTTCAACGGGTTAATCCCGATACCAATCGGGACCGTTGCTACAAAATGTTTCGTTCCTACGGAACTCTAGTGTTTATTAATTTCTATTAAAAAAAATCGGATGACAGTAGTTACCTTCAACCGTCTTACGCCTTTCCTGCGCGCAATCTTCTGACGCCTTTCCTGTGCATTGGCTTAGCTCTATCGTCTAACATTATTACTTTATGCGGTAAGCAATGCCTAACAAATAAGTATTATTCAATCCTCCTTCATTACTTACATTTAAAATGCCACTTTGGTATTGCCCATAAACAGCCAGTTTTTTGTACCCATAAGTAATATTTATTATTCCACCCATGTCCCAATTATTATAACCAATTGCTTGCTCGTGGTTTAAATACACATGTTGCGGATTAACCCAAGCCGAAAACAAATAACCACCATAAGCACCTGCGCCTGCTAATAAATAACTAGGCCCACTAAAGGTGTGTTTGTAATTAAAAACCACAGGCAGTTGCACATAATGTAAATACAAATTTTCGGTATAAGAAAGTACTTTTTCACCCACAATATTGGTATAAACTACTTCCCTTGCCGAACCTTTGCGCAAATAACTTAAACCTACTTGGGTATAAAATTGAGTGCTCCATTTGGTTTGTAAATGTGCGCCCATTTCTAATCCAACCAACGATTGTTCAAACAAGCTGTTATTAAACAAATTGTTTTGTGTAACACCCAACTTTACAAAAAGCTGGGTGTTTTTAGTAAGGCTATCTTGCTTTTGGGCATTGGCTTGCAGCATGGTTATGCTGAATAAAAAGAATAGTATTTTCTTCATATTATTTGGCAATGATTAGTTTTTTTGTTTCGGAGTAGCCGTTACTTGCATTTAATGTCACTAAATAAACTCCAGCAGCTAAATCTAGTGTGTTAAGGATTAATTGATTATTGCTACTGTCTGTCAATGTGATTTTTTGAACCAAAGCACCTGCTAAATTATAAATACAAATACTTTCAGCTATTGCTCCGTTTAATTGGAATAGCACAGTTGCAATATCATTAGCTGGATTAGGATAAATATTAAATTGAATGGTAGGTTTATCTTTATCTTTTTGAGGTTCAATTCTTGGATTATTAGCAGTTTTTGAAAGAGATTCATTGGCTTTATATTTATTAGACTGACCACAAAAATCAGCAACTTCAATATCTGTTGCTTCGTAAATAAATGGATAATTATATAAATCTTCACTTTTCATATTATCTAAAACTAATTCTGGTTCCCAAGTACTTTCTGGATTACTAACTGCAGAACCTAAAAAATGAATATAGGCAGTAAAGCCAGGAGCAACTGTGATATTGTTTTTTAAAATGGCATTTTCTACATAAATGTGCATTTCTGTAGCATTTACCAAATGATGGGTGTAGGCAGTAATAGTAGATGGTGAGATTTGAATATTATCAAAAATCACATTGCCTGATTGATGCTTTAAAAATGTTTCATTTTGCTTTAAAAAAGTTACGTTTCCAATTGTAGAATTTGATTCACTCGGCATTTGGTTATCAGTTCCGCTGTTTTGATAAATTTTATAAGTAAACGTTTGCAAAGTATTTAGATCTTGTTCTTTTGAACCTTTGCTAATAAAATACATGTCTGCCATTAGTTTTATTTCAATTGATTCTATATTGGAAAAGTCGTCAAAATTCATGTTAAATGATTTTGGTTCAATGTTGTTATTGAATGGGTTTAACGAATTTACAATAAATTGAATATCATTTGAGTTTATTATTGTGAATGGTTCATTGAGCATTGTTTTTACCTCAGAGAAAGGAGTTGTAATTGATAAAATTTTATCAGCACCAATGTTATAGCTTTCTAAACTTAAATTATTAGAACTCATTATTGTTTGGTTGCTCACATTATTAATAAACTCAATTGGTCCATTGTTTAGTATTGAAGTTGGTATTTGATTCAAATCTGCATTAGGTATTATATTCTTTAACTTAATTCGATAAGAATAATATAATTTTGTTTTGTTGAAATCAAAATCTACAACATGATTGAAACGATAATTTATTTTATTTTCTAAAATAAATTCATAAGCTTTAGAATGATTTGAATTCCCCTCCCAGTTTGTTCCAGTATTTCCAAAACGATTTAACGTTTTGGTTCTTGGTTGGTTTACAACAGCTTTAACTCTCATTTTTGGGGTTTCTAATAATGCGAATAATCCTAGTACCTCATTGTAAGCCGGATAGTTAACTTTATCAATTCCTGGGTTTCCAGGATATGAAATTGGGATTGAACCTGGTATAATTAAGCTTTGTCCTAATTGATTAGTAGTGACATCAATAGTTCCAGAATATGTTGTTTCTGTATACGTTGCAATTGATGGTGATGGTGGACTTGGTGGGCCACCTGGTGAATTTAACTGAGTACTCAATAAATCAAATCCAGAACTAATTAAACCTTTTGCAGCTTTTTGTAAATCTTTTGTATATCTTTCAGATGAATCTGGATTTAAGTCAATTATACCTAAGCTATATTTTGAAACTCTCGGGGCAATTTTGGTAATCAAATTTTTAACATCATCATCAAGTATTAAGTTTTCAGCAATATTTCCTCCTAAAGACTTTCCTGTCGCTGTTAATCCTAGTTTTGCTGCATCAATTATTTTTCGTTTTATTACTGATTCTGGTGAGTTGTAATTAGCTAGATCGGATTGATATTTTTGTTGAGCATTGTTATAATCTGTTAATAAACCTGTCATCTTACCATACATTCTGCTTCCACTTTTATAATTTTTACTATAATCAGATAGGTTCAAATAATCTTCCTCTAAAAAGTTATTATTAGTTATTGGTTGTTCAACGGAAATTGAGCGACTACTCATATTTATATTCATTGTGGTCATTGCATCAAATCTAAATCCTAGTTTTGTTGCAATTGCAGTTTTATTGCAAATACAAGGATCAAACCCTATTTGAAAATCACTAACACCCCATTGAAAATGGTTTGGAGAATTGTATGATGGAGCATGAATCACCTTGTTAATTGTTTTTTCGTTTAAAGCTAAATCATACCCACCTGCAATTCGCAGAAGTCCGTTTACATTTAGCGTCTTTATCTACAAATTCTAAACTAGTAGTCATTTTTTGTGGTCTTCCAAATTCCGAAGCATTCATCCAATAATTGCTAAATATTCTCACTGTTCCTCTATATTTATTATATAGCACAAAATAAGGCGCATTAACTGGAATAGGCCCCTTTGGGTTCGGTAAAGGACTATTAGTATTAGGGCTATGAATATAATATCCATCTGGTGTTTTGTTGGTATTTAACCATAACAATTCCCATCCATCTTTCCACCAAAAATCCCTATAGTTTACAAAGGTGTCTACTAAAGCTTGAGCGTATATGGAATTATCAACACTTAATCCGGTATTAAAAGGATGTAGCATTGGGATAGGTGAACCTAAGTTATATATACCGCCTATATTAAAATTAGTTGGACTTATAGGTATGTAATTGCCATTTGCATCTTCCCAGTTAAATGTATTTAAAAATGGATCATGTGTAAAGCCTGAACCCAAGTGCAAATTGGCCCAAGGCAAAAACACAGGATTTATTGGATTACTTGGGTTAGTACTAACCCCATTTATGTTTTGTGCAATTGTTTTAAACATTCCTAAAACAATTAATAGCACAAGTATATTTTTTTTCATAATTTTAATTTTTAATTTTAATTTATTTTTCTTCCTTTTAAATATATCCATTTACCATAATTCATGTACATTATTTTTGCTACATTATTATTGAGAAGTTGTATTCTTATATCGCTAATTGGAGTTATCGGTGGTCTTTCTTTGTTTAAAGAGACTTCATTAAGCCAAAAAGTATTCGATAATAGTCCGCCCCAACCTATCTTATAAGATTCTCTCCTATAATTAAAAGTATCTCTATCTAGAACATTGTATTTTATATTTTTTATTCTATATGCATATCTAATTAGTTGATTTTTTACAGAAGCACCTTTTAACCTTGTAGTATCAGGGTCTGTTTTGCTTAAATAAAATTCTATATCAACGCTGTCTTGAAATTGTGATGCACCAAATGTATCGTATACCATTCTATACATGCCAAATACACCCATTTGATTAACTGAATCAAGAATTGTGAAACTTTTACTTATAGAGTCATATCCAGTTTCTAAAGGATTGCATAATAAATTAGGTTTCCATTTTAAAACATGAATAATTGTAATTTTGGTATTGTGCTTAATTTCACTAAAATCTCTCCAAGCTTTGTAATTGTTAAACTTTTCACTTCCAATATACCATGTATGTTTATATTTACTAGTATCGTTAAACGCACTTCGAAAATTTATTTTTGAATTAGGAAGTGAAATACTATCAAAAGGAAACTCACTATTGTTGTACCAGAGATAATCATCTCCCTTATCATTTAAGTATCCTAACGAATACTCCTTTACAAAATCAGCACTCGGTTTAATATATTTCCCACACGGATTCTCAGGTGCAATTTCCTCTTTGGGGTTGCAATTAGCCAAAAAGAGAATGAGAAAAAGAATTGTAATTATTTTAAAATAATTCATAAACTTATTTATTATCTAACTGTAACTTCATAGCATCAATTACACCCATTGCTGCGCCTACATATGGAATATATTGAGCTTTGGTACCAAATTTTTCTAAGCCCTTTTTTATAAACGATTTGGTTCCTGCCTCTTGTTTATCCGCCTGCTCTTTTATTTTAGTCAAAGCCTCATTCCAAGTATTAAAACCATTTACACCTGATTTAGCTGAACCAAAAGCTACATCAAACGCATTTTGATTTTCTGAAACATTGTTTGAACTGCCTCCAATTATTTGTTTGTTGTATCCAGTTATAGATGCCGTAAGTTCAACAAAAGAAGTTGTCATTGTTTCATATATGAATTTTATTTTACTAGGGTAAGAGCAAACACATGGGTCGTATGCCATAGGAAAATCGGCATATTGCCAAAAATCTTGTTGATTTACATAGGAGTTTGGATTTGTTGCAATTGTTCCTTTAATAAATTGTTCTACTGTTTTGGTTATTGGATATAAATGTGAGAAAATAGCACTTTCACGATGAGTAACATCAGTAAAATGTTGCATTTGAATTTTAGCTCCATTTTGAGGGCTTGTAGGTACTTGCCCCATTAAAAAAAATGCACGTATTACCCCCGTGTACCTATTATACAAACAAAAGAAAGGGCAATTTTGAGGATCTGTGGGTGTTCCAAATTCTTTTGCTAGTAGTTCCCAGCCATCTGCTGGCTGACAATCAACAGTATTTAATGAATTAGAATATGAAAATGTAGTATAAAATCGGCTAAGGTTTGAATTACTACTGCCACCAGTAGGTGGCCAAAATGGAGACCTAACAGTAGAAAGGACTCTAAAATTTGAAGGATTATTGGCTATCATTATATACATTTGATCAGTATAAAATTCCTGCCTCCAATCCCAAACATTAACAGTATTGTTTGATTTTTCGTAATTGCATTGTGCAACTAGCAAGGCTTTTGTTCCTAATAACAGAACTAGTAGTAAAAGCCTGTAAATATTTTTTGTTGTCATAATTTTTTTTATTTAATTCGTTTACCTATAAAATGTTGTTCGTAAGCTGTTTTTATATCCGAAGAATCTTTCAATATTTTATATTTTATATCCACCCCATCACTATTAAAAACCGCCCAGCCATTAGGTCGTTTACATAATAAGCATCCTCCACCCTGAGGGTTAATAAATGTTAGTTGAATTAGATTTCCGCTTGAAGTTGCGCATACACCACTACCAAGTAAAATAAAGTCTTTACATGAATCTGGAAAATAAATAATATGTGATAGCTTGCTTGATGAGATTGGTAATTTGGAATATCTTACTTCAAATGTATAGGGTTTTGTTGGATTGCTTACTTCATATCCATAGTATTTTCCATATATTATTGCAGAATCTAATACTGTTAATTCCTTAGTTATGGTATCAATTCCATCATCGTTTGGAAGGCATAAAGTATTGGGTGTTCTTTTACCTATTAGCATCATATTCAATAAACCTGGGTTAGCAAATCTAATAGAAAATGATTTTGTGGTTTTTTTCCAGTTAGGGTCTCCAATTATTCGCCATTCATAAGAAGTATAGTTATACTTTGAAGTAAAGTAAGTTTCATTATTTCTATAAATAGAATCACTTGTAATTTGATGTCCTTCTTTATTGTATTTTTTCATCAAATCATCTTCTACTATAAAATCAAAATTACTAACATTTACACTATCACATAGATTCTCAGGTGCAATTTCTTCTTTGGGGTTGCAATTAGCCAAAAAGAGAATGAGAAAAAGAATTGTAATTATTTTAAAATAATTCATAGTTTTATTTATTTTCTAATTGTACTTTCATTGCATCTATTTGTTTTTGTTGCGCTATAATGTACAAAGTTAGTTCTTCTACTTTTTCTAATAATTTTACTTGCATTTCACCAATGTCTATTTGTTTGTTATTGGCTTCTACTTCGGCTAAGCTTGGCACATTAGGCAAATGGTGGTATTTTTTTATAAACAAATCTAATTCATTTATGGTAGGTAATTTATAGTCTTTTTCAAAAACATAATCGGGGTAAGGGTTTACTAAAGTTACCACCGCTTTGCGTGCATATAAATAACCATTGGCATCTACTTTAAATAAATCTTGTGTAGCATTTTTAAATAAAATTTGATCTTCGGCAATGGTAAAAAAGTTTCGGTTATTACTATTTATAAAAAAGCCAATAGCAGGGTTAATAACACCATTGGTATTTAAAGTCATTCCACCATAAGAAGCTACATTGAAAGCATCAACAGCGGTTGTACCAGTTGTTCTTTTTAAATACAATGAACCCCCATGAACAAACAAACTACCATAAGCATCTGCTCGTCCATGGTCCACACTAAAGTTTAAATTAAAGGCAGAACCAGTGTTAGTAAATACATTGAAAAGTGGTGGTTGAGGAGGGCTTCCAGGTAAACCAAGCACAGTTACTCCAGCAATGTTTACCTGATTACTGGTACTTAAAATACCGCTTGTTGGTCCAGTCCATTGTGCATGGCTGGTCATTGAAAATTGAAATAAGCAAATTAATAAAATAAGATTTTTTAAAA
>JBMOGB010000190.1:0-7527 GCA_049318585.1 Bacteroidia bacterium
GGGTAAAAGATATTTATGATATTGCCAATAGAATTATGTTTTTATGTCCGGGAGTGAAGGTTTGTGTAGCCCACGGACAAATGGAAGGTGAACATTTGGAAGATGTAATGATGAAATTTATAGAAGGCGAATACGATGTAATGGTAGCCACCACTATTATTGAATCGGGCTTAGATATTTCGAACGCAAATACCATAATTATAAACAATGCGCAAATGTTTGGCTTAAGCGATTTACACCAAATGCGTGGACGAGTGGGAAGAAATAATAAAAAAGCTTATTGTTATTTGTTGGTTCCAAGTATTCCCAATTTAAGTGTAGATGCGAGAAGAAGACTACAAGCCATTGAAGAGTTTAGTGATTTAGGAAGTGGATTTAACGTGGCAATGCGCGATTTGGATATTCGTGGCTCGGGGAATTTATTAGGAGGCGAACAAAGTGGTTTTATTTCGGAAATAGGTTTTGAAATGTATCATAAAATTTTGGATGAAGCCATTCACGAATTGAAAGAAGACGAGTTTGCCGATGTGTTTATAGACGATAGAAAAAAGACTATGGACCAAGGACTATCGTCAAAGGATTGTGTAATAGAAACTGATTTTGAAGCACTGATTCCAGATGAATATGTTAGAAATATTGGCGAACGTTTGAGTTTGTATAATTCACTTTCAGCAATAAATAGCAAAGAAGATTTATTAAAATTTTCAAAAGATTTAGAAGATAGATTTGGACCCATTCCACAACAAGTTATTGATTTAATGAGTGTAATTGAATTGCGGGAAACCGCAAAAAAATTAGGCTTTGTGAAAATTACTCTAAAAAACAATTTGTTATTTGCTACATTTCCTCCCGAAAACAATAAAGCATATTACGAAAGCAATTTATTTATAAATTTATTACAATTTATTCAACAAAATGGACAAGCTTGTAAGCTAAAACAAACCAGTAAAACCTTACAAGTTTTGATAAATAACATTACTGAGATAAAAAAAGGAGAAACTATTTTCGAAAAAATGAAAACATTTATTGAAAGTAAAACAACAATTGCGGCAAACTAAGTATTATTTAAATGTTAAAACATGCAATAAAATCAAGCATTTTGAGAAAAAAAATTGTTTAAAAATTTGACTGATAAAATTTTACATTGTTTTTTAAAAAACTATTATACATTTGAACCAACTAATAAAAAAAATTATGAAACTTAAAACCTTTACTCTTTATGCTGTAGCTGCAGTTTCAATAGCACTTACTTCTTGTAATAAATTGACTTCTCCACAAATTGATTTCAACACTGGATTAATTTCAGTAAATGTAAAAACTAATCCTATAGATACTGCTGATGTAATAGCAAGTAATGGTGGTGCAGAACATACTGTTGTAGAAAAAATTGATTCCATGGATATTCAAAAAACTTTGGATAGTAGTATTTCATATGCCGTTACTAAAGGCTTTGTTGTTACACAAACTGCTATATTAGATGGTACAGTTAATAACATAGTCATTGAAAACGCAAACCCTAACGATACTAGATCGTTCCATGATTATTTTACTTATTTTGATGTTCGTATAAAAACCAATAACGATGATCGTTATAATGTTCTTGGATGGGTTGATATTTCTTCTGGAAATGTTAATTCTGTAAATGCATTGGTAGAAGGAGCAAAATTTAAAACATATTTGCCTGCTGAAATTCCAGCAAAAGGCATTAAAACTCCATTGTTTGTAAAAATTTATAGCAACCCAAAAAGAGTGATATTACCTGGTCAAGAATTTTTATTGAAAGTTTCTGTTAACTCAACAATAAAAGTTACTAAAAAATAAAATAATTTACGAATCAAATAATAATGAAAAGACCGTAACATTTAATTGTTACGGTTTTTTTGTTTAAAGCCCCTTGCTACTTCATTTGTGTAAATACGTTAAATAAAAAATAAATTGAAATAATAGTCAAAAGCTATTTTTCATTAAATAAATAGCTTAAAAAAAATTCAACTAAAAAAAAGAAGTGAGTTTGTCAAGTAAATTAGACTAAGATTTAAGTGCATTTACTAATATTTAAAAGCTTAGTACATTTTTACTTGAAATTTACTTTATTTGTAAAACTAAATATGAAAAACATGAAAATTTTTAGCCTCCCTAAATCACAGTTTATGATAATATTACTATTTGTAATGGTAGTAAATTCTTGTAAAAAAGACAGCACTGATTTTGGCAAATACAATTCTTACACTCCTTCACCAGAGTTTGGAATTCCATTGTTTAATACCAAAATTAGTATGTTAAATTTAATTCAAAGCGATTCGGTATATACCAAAGTAGATAATGATGGATTGGTTCGTTTTGTGTTTAGACAAGACAGTTTGTTTAGTTATAAAATTACCGATTTTTTTGCTTTTGATAATTCAAAAACAACATCAATTAATAATAACATGGGCGAAATTACCATCAATGATGTTTCAAATTCGAAAAAATCAACGCTTCAGGATTTAACAGCTACTTTTTCGGCACCTGCCAAAGCAGCTTTTGATGCCATTTCGGGTACCAATTCTGTATTTCCAGCCATTACAGAAAATCTTTCAAACATTACTCCTTTTAATGCTTTTACTGAATTTTCAACAGTACGTTTTTCACAAGGTTATTTAATTATTACCATAAAAAATCATTTGCCAATCAATTTAAGTGCTATTACTTTAAATTTATACAATATTACTCCAACACAAACTTTATTAGGTGTTTTTAGTTACACAAACATTTCGCCTGGAGCAAGCAAATCTGATTCAATTTCCCTAGTAAATAAAACATTGAGTAATTCTATTGGCTATTCAATGCCAGTTTTTAATACCAATAGTTCAGCACCAACTGCTGTAAACATAAATTACCAAGATTCAATAGTAATTACAGCTCAAACAAGGGCTTTAAAAGCTAGTTCGGGCACAGCAGTTTTTCCAAATCAAAACATTGTAAACCAATCAACCACTTTAGACTTTACTCCTACAGACACCACACAAAGAATTAGGAAACTAAAATTGGCTGCTGGAAAAGTGAATTTTTTAGCTCAATCAACAGTTAAAGAGCCAATAGAATTAACACTTAATTTTACAGGTGCTTTAAAAAATGGTTCCCCTTATCCTAGTCAGGTAATTACCGTTCCAACTACCGGTTCTACTTCTTTTTATAGCGATTCAACAATAAATCTTGCAGGTGTAGAATTAGATTTAACTCAATTACCTTCGAAACCATACAACAATGTTGCAATTACTTATACTGCAAGGGTAGTTTCATCGGGCTTACCTGTTTTATTTAGTGCTACTGATTATATAAATTTACAAGTTTATACTACCAGTACTCAAATTGATTATATTGAAGGATATATAGGCAGAATTGTAGTTCCAACTAAAAACAATGACTTTATAAATTTATCGTTTTTAAATAGCATAAACGGTGGTTTCAATTTAGATGCACCTGAATTGAAATTTACTGTAAATAATTCAATTGGAGTTCCAATTCAGTTTCAATATAATTTTGTAGGAAAAAACAATAGTGGAATAATTCAAGATGCAGAAATGAAACCATTTGATGCGGATTTCCCATTACTTTCAGAAATTGGGCAAACCAAAACTAAAGTTCAGATATATAGCAATGCAAACAATAACGGTAAAATAAATGAATTGATGTCGTTACCACCTCACAGTATTCAAATTTTAGGTCAATTAATCTCAAATCCTATTCCAGATCCGACTAAAAACCAATTTATAAGTAAAGGAAATACTTTAAATTTAAACATGGAAATAAATTTGCCTTTGGCCTTACGTACCAATGATTTTGCGTTAGTAGATTCCAATGCTTTTGATGCTAAGCAATTTGATGCTTTCAAAGAAATTACTTTAGGTTTAAACATTGAAAACAGGTTTCCTTTTGATGCCAATATGAAAATAGTTTTTATGAACGATGCCAACAATATTCCTGTTGATTCAATTACCTACAATAAAATAATTTCAAGTGCTATAACTGATGCAAATGGTAAAACTATTCAGAGTTCAAAATCGAAAACAAAGATTCAAATGAGTGAAGCTAGGATTCAAAAACTAATTAATGGTAAGGTAAATAAAATAAAAACGTTTACTACGTTAGCTACTGAAAACAATGGAACTAAACCCATTAAGATATATAGTGATTACGACATGAATATTAGTCTTGGAATTATTGCAACGCTAAAAAAATAATTTTTTTATAACTCAACTACTTATTTTAAAAACAAAAAATTATGAAAAAAATTATTACCCTTTTTTGTATAACAATCGCACTTTTTTCTAATAAAATTGGCGCACAAACCAATTTAAATTTATATAATTTTAAAAATGTTGGCCAAAGTAATTTAATGAACCCTGGAATTAGACCACAAGCTAATTTTACTTTTGGATTGCCATCATTTTATGTAAGTGTACAATCGCCTGAAATGACCTTAGCCAATTTGTTTAACATAAACGAAAATCCTGATAGCACATTTAAACGCATCGTTCGCGACCCTAATTTATCATTCAATAACATGGGGATTTCAACTGTAATTGACCCAATTTTTATTGGCTTTGCAATTAAGAAAAATTACTTCAGTTTAGGCGTTCAAGTTAGTTATGATTTTTATGGAAGCCCGCCAAAAGATATACTAGGTTTAATGCAAGGTTCTACCTTTTTTCAAAACTCACTGAACCGCCAAGTTGATTTGGGAAATGTAGATTTTAACACAACAGCTTGGTTGGGTTATCATATAGGTTATACCCGCGAAATAAATAAGAAACTAAGCATTGGAGGTCGTGTAAAATATTTGCAAGGATTATTTAATGTAAATGTTGAAAAAAGTACTTTAAAATTATCAACCAATGAAGATTCATTATATATAAAAGCTGGTTATAAGGCTAATACTGCTGGTTTTGATTATAAAGGAAATATTATTGACTATGTAAGTGGCACATCTGATTTGGGAATTAATTCAAGCAATATTTTCTCAGGTGCTGGTTGGGGGCTAGATTTTGGTGCAAATTATAAGTTTAGTCAACATGTTTCTGTATCGGCAAGTGTAGTAGATTTGGGTTATATTAATTGGAACAAAAATAACCGTAGTTATATCATGGAAACCAAGGAATTTAACTATAAAGGTGTTGATATAAAAGACATTAATCAAATAGATTCATTGGAAAAAAGGATAACGGAACTTCAAGATTCAATTACTAAAAAAGTTTTTGTTCCAACAGAATCAACCAATTCATATACTACTAATATTAACACCAAACTTTATTTAGGAGCTCAATATGCTTTGAACTATAATAACATGTTTGACTTTGTGTTTTTCAATAATTTTGGATACAAAACTTTCAACCCAGCTTTGAGTTTGTCATTTACCAAAAAAGTTTGGTCAATTTTAGATTTAAAAATAAGTGGAACTTATTACAACAAAACATTTAGCAATGCAGGAGTAGGATTTTCATTAAATCTTGGGCCATTTCAAACCTATTTATTCAGTGATAATTTAATTGCAGTAATGCAATATGATGAAGCCAAATTTATAAATATAAGAACAGGTGTAAATTGGAATTTTGGTAGAAATAACGATAGAGATGGAGATGGAATTCCAAACAAAAAAGATAAATGTTTTAAAAATTATGGTTCTTGGGATTTAAATGGTTGCCCTGATAAAGACAATGATGGAATTACCGATAATGAAGACGATTGTATTTATATTCCAGGAAAGCCTTGTGCAAAAGGTTGTCCTGATAAAGACAATGATTGCGTAGCCGATAAAAACGACAGTTGTGTAAACGATTCAGGAAATGCTAAATTATTTGGTTGCCCAGATAAAGACAATGACGGTGTGGCTGATAAAGATGATTTATGCCCAAGAGATTCTGGTTCAATTGCTATGCAAGGTTGCCCTGATGCTGACAGCGATGGAATTATAGACAATGACGATGTTTGTCCGGATGAATATGGTAAAAAAGAATTAGATGGTTGCCCAGATATTGACAATGATGGGGTAGCAGATTATCAAGATTCTTGCAGGTTAGTTCCTGGTTTAAAAATGTATAATGGTTGCCCAGATTCTGATGGCGATGGCATTATTGATAAAATAGATAAATGCCCAACTTTAAAAGGCAGTAAAATATTAAATGGTTGTCCAGATGCTGATGGTGATGGATTGACAGATTTAGAAGACAATTGCCCAAATGAAGCAGGACCGATTTCTAATGCTGGTTGCCCTGTAGCAGTTGTTGACCCTTTGGCTGTAGTTTTAACTGTAGAAGAACGTAAAGTGTTAAACGAAGCATTTAGTAACTTAGAATTTGAAACTGGTACATCAGAAATAAAAATGTCATCGTTGTTAAGTTTAGAAGAATTAGCTAATTTGTTAGTGGTAAAATCTGAATATAAACTATCGATAAGTGGTTATACTGATAATGTTGGAAATCCTAAAAACAACGTAAAATTAAGTCAAAGTAGAGCTGATGCAGTGAAATCATTTTTGGTGAGTAAAGATGTTTCAAAAGAAAGATTGACTTCAAAAGGATTTGGAAGTAAAAACCCAATAGCTGATAACAAAACGGCAGAAGGAAAAGCTAGAAACCGAAGAGTTGAATTTAAAATTTTAAAATAACTCCATATATAAATAAAATAAAAAAACCTTCAGCTTTTACAAACTGAAGGTTTTTTTTATGCAATAAATGAAAAAAGATTATACGCTGAAACTTGAAAGTTTTTTAAATTCTGCAATTCTATTGTTTAATTCTGTTTCAGTTAAATTTACTAATCTTTCAGTACCAAAACGCTCCACACAGAAACTAGCCATAGCAGAACCATAAATTACTGCATTCTTCATGTTTTCGAAGCTTATATCGCCTGTTTTAGCTAAATAACCAATAAATCCACCAGCAAATGTATCGCCAGCACCAGTTGGATCAAAAACTTCTTCTAAAGGCAATGCTGGAGCATAAAACATTTCTTTACCATGAAATAATAAAGCACCATGTTCACCTTTTTTTATAATTAAATACTTAGGACCCATTGCTTGAATTTTAGCAGCAGCCTTCACTAAAGAGTATTCACCAGAAAGTTGGCGAGCTTCTTCATCATTGATGGTTAACACATCTACCATTTTAATGGTTTCCAATAAATCATCCATGGCTATTTCCATCCAAAAATTCATGGTATCCATAACTATTAATTTAGGACGATTTGTTAAACGTTCAATCACTGTTTGTTGAATTTTAGGTGTTAAATTTCCTAACATCAAATATTCGCAGTTTTGGTATGAAGCTGGAATAATTGGATCGAAATCGGCCAATACATTTAACTCAGTGGTAATGGTATCGCGGCTATTCATATCGTTATGGTATTTTCCACTCCAAAAAAACGATTTTTCACCAGCTTTAACTTGTAAACCTTCTGTATTTACACCATTGGCATTTAAATGACCAATAAACTCTTTTGGGAAATCATCGCCAACAACAGCTACTAAATTTACACTTTTGGTAAAGT
>JBMOGB010000191.1:0-7509 GCA_049318585.1 Bacteroidia bacterium
TGTCCACTTGAGAATTTGTTGTGAAAAACAGCCTACTTTTTGTCTATTACACCGAAAATTTGGACAAGCAAAGCGATGGTATGGTATGGATAATATACACGCAAGGCTACAAAACACAAGTGAATCAATGATAGGAGCAATCGTTGTTGTACTCAACCTGGTCAGGTTGGTGCAACAGCACGTCTATACTTTTTTAAAATACAGTTATACGTTAATTTATTTGAATGTTTACCAATTTATTCGAATCTTTTGGGAAAAAAATCAATTTTTGGAAAGCCTTACTTTTTGAGTGAACCCTACTTATTACTAATAATTCCATCAAAATGTAATTTATTACCGAGAAACTTACAAATAAACCCTGATTTGTATATTTATTAGTGTCATTAGGAAATGAAAAAACTATTGCGTAGCTGAAAATAAGGCTAGGTAAAACTAAATATGATAATACAATTAACTGTGTTAAATTTGGCATATATAGTTTTGAATATTCTGCAACAAAAGCAAGGAATATTAGTAAGAATATGCCTATCCCAAGATTAATGAACAATTTTGGTCCAAATTTCAATGCTCTATAATTTATTATCATCTTGTATATAATTTTGTATTTAGTTTCAATCAAAAATATAATAATTATTGATTATTTCTTGAAAAAATGCAAATCCCAATTTCGAAGTCTGATAGGAAATATTAACAGTTATTCAACTCCTTCGGAGTTGCCTTATTAGAATTATTCATTCAATCACCGAGTTACACTCGGTGCTATTAAAATTCAACTCCTTCGGAGTTATTAGTAAACACATTTTTAAATTTGCTTCTGAAAACCAAGTCAATTTTTCACTTCAAATCACAACTAAATTCCTAATCACAAATTGTTATCTAAAAAATCTCTTGCAATTTTTATGATCTTTTTTTATTCCAAAAAACTTAATTTTAAATATTAAACTCTGGCTTATATTTGCACACTTTTTTAAATTTAAAAACACAACAAAATGACTAAAGGACCTATTTCAAATTTTATTGAAACACACTATAAACACTTTAATGCAGCAGCTTTAGTTGATGCAGCTAAAGGTTACGAAACCCATTTAACTGAAGGTGGAAAAATGATGATAACCCTTGCTGGCGCTATGAGTACAGCCGAATTAGGTAAATCGTTAGCCGAAATGATTCGTCAAGGGAAAGTAGATATTATTAGTTGTACCGGTGCAAACTTAGAAGAAGATATTATGAACTTAGTGGCGCATAGTCATTACAAACGTGTTCCTAATTACCGCGATTTAAGTCCGCAGGACGAATGGGATTTATTGGAAAACCATTATAACCGAGTAACCGATACTTGTATTCCAGAAGAAGAAGCTTTTAGAAGATTACAAAAACATATTTATAAAATTTGGAAAGATGCTGAAGACAATGGCGAACGCTATTTTCCGCATGAGTTTATGTATAAAATTTTATTGAGTGGCGAGTTACAACAATACTATGAAATAGATCCTAAAAACTCTTGGATGTTGGCTGCTGCTGAACGTAATTTGCCAATGGTAGTGCCAGGTTGGGAAGACAGTACCATGGGTAATATTTTTGCGTCTTATGTTATAAAAGGCGAATTGAAAGCAAGCACCATGAAATCTGGTATTGAATACATGGCTTGGTTAGCAAAATGGTATCCTGAAAACTCAGGTGGTAAAGGCGTTGGATTTTTTCAAATTGGTGGCGGAATTGCGGGTGATTTTCCTATTTGTGTAGTTCCAATGTTGTACCAAGATATGGAAATGACTGACATTCCTTTTTGGAGTTATTTCTGCCAAATAAGTGATTCAACCACAAGTTATGGTTCATATTCTGGAGCAGTTCCAAACGAAAAAATTACTTGGGGAAAATTAGATATCCATACACCAAAATACATCGTAGAAAGTGATGCAACTATAGTAGCACCATTGATGTTTGCTTGGATTTTAGGATGGTAGTTTTATTTGACTGGTTGATTGAGTTGATTAGTTGACTGGTTCATTTCGACTTCGCTCAATGACCTGTTGAAATCTGAGAAAAAAAAGCTCCAACATTTTAAAAATGTTGGAGCTTTTTTATTATTGAATTTCTTTAACCCAGAATACGCATTAGAACTTCGTTATGAGAGTTAAATATACAATAAATCAATTCTTTAAATTTTAAAATAATAGCAGCGCTACATATTTAAAATTTAAGGAAGCGCTGATTTGAAGTAGATTTGGCTCGTAATAGATTTTCTAATGCGTATTTTGGGTTTAATTGTATTTGCAAATTACCTCCTTTAAATTATTTTAGGATGACTTTCAAATAACTTTTGTTGGTATTTCACAAAATATGTTTTCTAAATTTCTAAGTGACTTAACTTTTTTGAATTTCCCATAGATTCCACAGATTTCTAAGAAAAAATAGCTAACAAACTTTGTTTTCTATGTATCTATGTGGTTCAATTTTTTTTATAGTTGATAATAGTCTCTTCGATTTCGCACATTATTGCCAATTGCTAATTGTTATTGTGGACATCCAGTAGCTGCCCAAATTTGAATTTTTCTAATATCGCATTTACTCAACGATGGTCCACCTTTTGGCATAATAGCACATCCATTTGCAGTAATAGTACAAATCATTTTACCTGTAGTTGCACTTGTTTTTACCGAAGCATAATTATCTAAATTAACTGTTCCACCTGCATTGGTTGTATTATGGCAACCTTTGCAATAAATATTCATAATTGGTGCTATGTGAGTTGTGTATTTTACATTTGCGGTATCGCAAATAGTTGGGGTACATATTCTGTTTTTAGCACCTTCTGCTATCCATTTATTTAATAATGCTTTACTAGCTGCATCTAATCTAGGTTGTGGAAATGGAGGCATAACTTTTCCTGAGTTTTTATTGATATATGCCATCATGTTACTAGTTCCTAAGTTTTTTATTCCCGCATAAGAATCTAAAACTAAACCTTCTTCTCTTGTTATGGCATCATGGCAACCCACTTGTGCACAGCTTGCTTTTATTAATGGTAATATTTGTGTATTGAAACAAATAGAATCATTTGTTGGTATTGGTTTTACAGTAACTGTATCAATTGGGTTATTACCACTAATTATGTAGGTTGGTTCATGTTTACAGGTAGCAAATGTTATTACTAGCAAAGAGGCAATTAATAGATACTTAAATTTCATGTATGATTATTTTTTGTCAAATATATTAATTATTTCCTTTCCAAAAAAATGGTAACAAAAAACAATGTTATCAAAATCATTAATAAAACTGTTTAAACCTAAGTTTTTTGAGTTCAATCCCTGCTAATTTTGAAAGGATTTTAAAACCTGAAACTCAATTTTTATTTTAATCAAAATATTTATCCATGAAAAGAAAAATGAAGCCTGAAAGCATGATGATGTCTTATGGCTATAAACCGGAATTGTCGGAAGGCGCAATTAAATGCCCTATTTTCCAAACCTCTACTTTTGTATTTAAAAATGCAGAAGAGGGCAAAGCTTTTTTTGAAGTAGCCTACGGACTTAGGCCTCAAAACGAAGGCGAAGAATTAGGTTTAATATATAGTAGAATCAACAATCCTGATTTAGAAATTTTGGAAAACAGGCTAACACTTTGGGACGAAGCAGAAGAGTGTGCAGTTTTTGAAAGTGGAATGGCAGCAATTTCTACTGTACTTTTAGAGTTTTTAAAACCTGGTGATTTGCTATTAATTAGCGGTCCGCTTTATGGTGGAAGTGATCATTTTATAAAAAAAATATTGCCAAAATTTGACATTCATTACCTCGAATTTAAAATTGGTCAAAGCAAAGAAGATGTAATTGAATTGGTAAATAAATCGGGTTTAGCTAATAAGCTTTCTATGGTTTTTATTGAAACTCCTGCCAATCCAACAAATACTTTGGTTGACATTAGTTTTAGTAAAGAAATTGCCAAGCATTTTTCTACCAATGAGAAAGAAGTTTATTTGGCAGTTGATAATACTTACATGGGTCCGTTATGGCAACATCCGTTAAAACAAGGCGCTGATTTGGTTTTATATTCGGCTACAAAATATATTGGAGGCCATAGTGATGTAATTGCAGGAGCATGTTTGGGAAATAAACAATTAATGAAACGCGTAAAAGGTTTGCGTACTTTTTTAGGAAATATGGCTAGCCCAAATACGGGTTGGTTATTAATGAGAAGCCTAGAAACACTAAAAATTCGAATGGATTGCATTGCATTTAATGCTAATAAAATTGCTGCTTTTTTAAATTATCATAACTTGGTAGAAAAAGTATATTTTCTTGGAAATTTAACTGAAAAAGATGGAGAACAATTTAATATAAAAAATCGCCAATGTTTATCAAATGGTGGCATGATTTCGTTTGATATAAAAGGTGGAGAAAAAGAAGCTTTTAAGTTTTTAAATTCTTTAAAATTAATAAAATTAGCAGTAAGTTTGGGAAGTACTGAAAGTTTGGCCGAACACCCTGCAACCATGACCCATGCTGATGTAGATGTAGTTTTAAGAAACGAACTTTCAATTTCCGAAAAAATGATTCGCCTTTCAATTGGAGTCGAGAATTTTGAAGACATTATTTTCGATATCAGTCAAGCATTTGATGAAGTTGAAAAATAATTATTTATCGGTCAAGGTTTTTTTATAATTAATAGTTTAAAAAAAATAGTTGATTTGGTATTTTATAAATAATTATTACATTGCGCTTAGTGGAGCAACTAGTAACGCCTAAAGAAAAAATATTGAAAAAAGTACGCCAAGCGCTTACTTTTAAAAGCAAAAATCAATTTACAAATATTGATTTGGATTCAAATATTTTTGTGCAACCCAGTAGCGATTTAAGCTTATTAGAAGTTTTTGCTGAGCAATTTACCAAAGTAAATGGAGAGTTTGTTAATTGTAGTAATCAATTTGATTTTTTAGATAAACTCATCACACTTTTAGAGCAAAGAAAATGGAAACATTTTTTTTGTTGGGAGCATGGCTTGCAAGATATGCTTAAAGATACTGGCATTTTATTTAACCATAAAAGCGAACAACTTGAAAAAATTCAAGCAGCCATTACTTCGTGCGAAGCTTTAATTGCTAGAACAGGAACAATTTTAGTTAGCTCGGCTGCCAATAGCCGAACACTTACCATTTGGTCGCCTGTTCATATTGTTTATGCTAAAAAATCGCAATTGGTAATGGAAACCAAAGATGGTATGTTATTGGTAAAAAACAGGTATGGTAAAAACACCCCTTCGTTACTTAGTTTTATAACAGGGCCCAGCAGAACAGCCGATATTGAAGGCACTTTAGTTATTGGAGCACATGGGCCAACAGAAGTTTTTGTGTTTATAGTTGACGATACTTCAAAAGATTAACCGAGTGCAAAAAAAAACCTATTTTATTTCTGATTTCCATTTGGGTATTCCTAATTTGGAACAAAGTTTAATTCGTGAAAAACGAATCATTTCTTTTTTAAATACTATCAAAAATAATTGTAATGAACTTTATATTGTTGGCGATATTTTCGACTTTTGGTTTGAATATAAAACAGTTGTTCCAAAAGGTTTTGTTAGGTCACTAGCCAAATTAGCAGAATTTGTAGATGAAGGAATTCCCGTTCATGTTTTTCATGGAAACCACGATTTATGGCAGTTTGGATATTTAGAAAAGGAAATTGGTTGTAAGGTTTATCCTAGGCCAATTATTAAAACCATAGCGGGTAAAAAATTATACATTGGTCATGGCGATGGTTTAGGACCAAAACAAGTAAAATTTAAATTCATTTTAGCAGTTTACCGAAACTACTTTTTTCAACGATTATTTGCTTTTTTTCATCCTAATATTGGTATTGGAATAGCCAATTGGTTTAGCCATAAAAGCAAAGAAAAAACCTATAGCGATAACCATGCTTTTTATAACGAAAAGGAACATTTAATCATTCATGCTCGTAACTTTTTAGCAACCGAACACATTGACTATTTTGTGTTTGGACACCGCCATTTACCCATGATTTATGAATTAAACAATAAAAGTGCTTACGTAAATTTAGGGGATTGGATAGAATGCAATACTTACTTTGCAATAGATGAAAATGGCGCTGAACTTAAAAGTTTTACTGATGAAACAGCTAACTATATTTATAAAAAATAGTTTGGTACAAATTCGAAAAAATAAATTCGAAATTCGAAATAATTCGTCATTGCGAGGCACGAAGCAATCTCTCTTTATAAATGGCTTAAGATTGCCACGCTTTGCTCGCAATGACGTTATTTTCAAAGTGCGGAGTGCGGATTGTGAACTGAGAAGTGAAATTCGAAAAGCTTCGTCATTGCGAGGCACGAAGCAATCTCTCTTTATTATTAGCTTTAGATTGCAGGTTATTGCTCTCGCAATAAATGCTCGCAATTACTTTTCAATTCAAAATCCAAAATTCAAAATTCAAAATATTTTTGCTTTATCATTCATCCTTTTTTCTACTTATAGCTGCGCACAAACCTTGCTCGATAGTTCAAATTTAGTTTCAAAATTTACCGTAAATGCCAAATTTATTCAAGCCGATGATATTGGTAATTTATACATTGTTTCGCCTACCAATCAGTTGTATAAATACAATTATGCTGGAAAGGTTTTGGCTACTTTAAACTATAATTATAATGGAAATATTAGCAGCATAGATGCAAGTAATTCTATGGAAATATATGTGTTTTATAAGGAAATAAATAAGTTGCTTTTGTTAGACAATAATTTGGCCTACCGAGGCGAAATAGATTTAACCAAACTAAATATTACTCAAGCAGCAGCCATTGCTCGAAGCTACGACAATGGTATTTGGGTATTTGATTTAGGTGATTTACAGTTAAAAAAAATAACCAAAGACGGTATTTTAAACCAAAGTAGTGGCAATATTAAACAGTTTACCCAAACCGATTTTATTCCAAACATCATATCCGACAATACCAATCAAATTATGCTTTGCAACGACAGTATTTGCTTGCTTTTTGATGTATTTGCAGCATATTATAAAACTTTAAAGTTTAAAAATCCTCAAAGTTTTCAATTGGTAAATAACCAAATATTTGAAACCAACAATAATCAAATAAATAGCTTTGATTTAAAATTGGGAAATAGAAATACATTTTATTCATTCCCCAATTCTCCAAAACCCTTTTGGACATTTATAAATAAGGAAAATGTTATATTATTTTCCAAAAATAGTGTTTCTGTATATAAGAAATAGGTTATATTTCCTTAGTTCCGTTGGCGGCAATGGATGCGTTTGTTCTGATACAAAATCTTTTGCCGTTGACTTTAGCCAACGGAGTTAAAAATATTCAACTCCTTCAGAGTTGTTTTTGAATAACTTGTATTAAACACCGAGTTTCACTCGGTGCTATTCAAATTCAACTCCTTCAGAGTTGTAAATGGAAAATCAATTGAACTAAATTATATAACAAATAACTCCGAAGGAGTTAAATATGAATAGCCCTGCATGAAATGCAGGGTAACTC
>JBMOGB010000192.1:0-7447 GCA_049318585.1 Bacteroidia bacterium
CACTTGTAATTTTATAAGTATAATTTATAGTTCTATTATTTGGTGAATTATTATCGAGAAAAACATTGCTAATTTTCCCTACTTCGGTTAATAATTGATAGCCAGTATCATTTATTCCTCTATAAATTCTATAGCTTTTCAATAAAATAGAAGTGTTAGTATCGCTCCAATTTAATTGCGTTCTATTGTTTAACAATCCCAAACATTTAAAATTTGGTGGTGGCATTGTTCTCATTGGTTTGATACGAATAATGATTTCGCTTTTGGATGACCTTGGCAAAGGACAACCGTTGTCTTTTACTTCCGATGTAAAAGTAACAGTACCCACTTTAGATAACTCACATGTAGTTTGCCAGCAAAATCTATTGGTTAAATTTCGGTACCCAGCTGCTTTTTTTAGCACCACAGGTTGGCTCGTATAACTTGATTTAAAAAATGGTGATGTAATATCCATATATAGAGAATCGCCAGGTGTACTTAAATCACTTGCATTGATATCAAAACAAATAGTATTTGGAATTTCTACATCGTAAAATGTTCGTTGAATTGAAGAGCCTGTATCGCTGTAATTAATAACCGGAGGTGGATTTGGAGTACATAAAACCACATTGAATTGCAACTCTAATCTAACTTCACCAATCTTTACACCATTTCTATATTCTTCTACTCTAATGGCTGCTACATAAGTTCCAACACTATTTGGTGTTACACTTATTTCACCATTATTTCTATCAATATATAAGGTTGGAGAACCATTTATGGCATTAATAGCACTAAAACCACTAGACCATGTTATTGGTGCATAAGGACCCGAATAATTTGTATTACCCAAGCCATTATTGTTATTCTTATCCATATTACCGTTTAAAGGATTTACCAAAGTATAAACCAATGAATCATTATCGGTATCGGTAAAATTAAAGTTATAGGTAAATGGCACACCTACACACATTAATGTTACAGGATTATTATTATATTTGGGAGTAGAATTATTATAAATTTTGGGTGGAATTTCAGCATAAAAAGCAGTGCTTGCATCTCCCGGTAAATTTATATTATCTATAATACTATTTCTACAACAACGCTCCCAACTTATATAATAACCCCCAGCATAAGTTAAACTAGCAAAACTTACTATTGCAGTATAATAGCCTTCTTCGGTACACTCAATGGTACTTCCACCACATTTGGGATTTATAAACTGTAGTTTTTGCGAACTTATAAAAGTCAAAGTAAAATAATTAGCCAGTACATTATTATTCCTTTGATAAACGCCAATTCTAATATTTGGCTTGTTAAAATCGGCTTGTGCACTTCTGCAATCGCGCAATACTCTTAACGAAATTTTGTAATTATTTCCGCCTTGCCATTGTACGTCAAAAGCACCACCAACAATGTGTGTAGCATAGTTAGTATAACTAATAAAAATAAAAAATAATATGTATAAAATTCTCTTCAAATAGAATGGCAATGTAAGTTAAAATTTACAAAAAAATAAAAATTGAGAAAACTCCTTTCAATTTTACAATTAGAAGATATTTTAACCCAAAATAGGCGTTAGAACTTAGTTATGAGAGTTAAATATAAAAAAAATAGTTACTTAAATTTCAAAATCATAGCAGCGCTAAGTTTTTAAAATTCCAAGAAACACTTATTTGAAGTGGATTTGACTAGTAATAAATTTTCTAATGCATATTTTGGGTTTAAAGTAAATTTTTAAAATAACTACCTTCTAAAATTGGTAAAACCGGAGCTGTATTCATTTGTAAGCAATATTTTACATCATCTGTATTGTTATTTTGCAATTTAAATCTTTTTGCATGAGAAGATTCTCTAACTACATTTTCTAATTGATGTATATTGTTTTCAAACAATAATTTAGCAGCCAAAGCACTATCGCAATCTATAATAAAATGAGAGCCAATTTTATTTACCACAGCTCCTGCAAACAAAGTATCTTCTAAATTAAATTTATTTTTCCAGCCTGCACAAAGTAAAATTACATCATTAGTTTGCTCTAATAACCATTTACAAAGCACATCTATATTTAAAAAAGCACCTATTACAATTTGTGCTGCTCCATTTTCACTTGCATATTTTATAGCTTTTGTACCATTTGTTGTTGCTAAAGCAATGTTTTTGCCCGCCAATAAAGGATTCTCAAATTCAAAAGGTGAATTGCCTAAATCAAATCCATCCACTTTAATTGCATCTTTTTCAGCAGCTATTATAAAATCAAACTCTTTGAATAACTTACATTCTTCTATACTTGCCAAAGGCAATATTTTTTCTACTCCAATTTTAAATGCAACACACATACTGCTGGTTGCTCGTAAAATATCAATAACAACTACCGTTTTATTATTTACATTATAAAAAGGCAAAAGTGCAGGACTTACAATAACTTCTAGGTTTTTCATGTCAATAATATTTATGCAATAATACAAAACAAGGTTAGTAATTTAAAGATGAACAATACATACTTTTTTAAATTTATGTAAAGTGTTAAATACTAATAAAATTTTGTTTTGAAATAAGAAAAAAAACCATAAAATTGCGCCACTTAAAAGTAATAGTTTAAAATATTTATATTGTACATTTACAATAGGTATAACAAACTAAAAAAAATATATAAATAAAAAAAATGGCTTATCTTTTCACCTCAGAGTCTGTTTCAGAAGGACACCCAGACAAAATTGCAGATCAAATTTCTGACGCACTTATCGACAATTTTTTAGCTTTTGACCCTGAGTCGAAAGTAGCTTGCGAAACTTTAGTAACTACAGGACAAGTTATTTTAGCAGGCGAAGTAAAATCAAAAGCATATTTAGATGTGCAAGAAATAGCTCGTGGAGTAATTCGTAAAATTGGTTATACAAAATCAGAGTACATGTTTGAAGCGAACTCATGTGGTATTTTATCTGCTATTCACGAACAATCGGCCGATATTAACCAAGGTGTTGACAAAAAGAAAAAAGAAGAACAAGGCGCTGGTGATCAAGGAATGATGTTTGGTTATGCAACCAACGAAACTGATAATTACATGCCTTTAGCATTAGATTTAGCACATGCTATTTTGATAGAATTAGCTGCTTTACGCAGAGAAAACAAAGCAATTAAATATTTACGCCCAGATGCAAAAAGTCAAGTTACGTTAGAGTATAACGACAATAATGAACCGGTTCGCATTGATGCAATCGTTGTTTCAACTCAACATGATGATTTTGATTTAGAAGCTAAAATGTTGGCCAAAATCAAAAAAGATATCGTTGATATTTTAATTCCTAGAGTTAAAAAGAATTACCCTAAATACGCTCATTTATTCAACAATAAAATCAATTACCATATTAATCCTACTGGAAAATTTGTAATTGGTGGTCCACATGGCGATACTGGCTTAACTGGTCGTAAAATCATTGTAGATACTTATGGAGGAAAAGGCGCACATGGTGGAGGAGCATTTTCAGGTAAAGATCCAAGTAAAGTAGATAGAAGTGCTGCTTATGCAACTCGTCATATAGCTAAAAACTTAGTTGCAGCTGGACTTTGTACTGAAGTTTTAGTTCAAGTTTCATATGCTATTGGTGTTGCTCAACCAATGGGTATTTTTATAGATACCTACCGCACTGCAAAAGTAAAAATGACTGATGGAGAAATAGCTAAAATAGTTGAAAAAACATTCGACATGACTCCTTACGGAATTGAAACTCGTTTAAAATTGCGTAATCCTATTTATAGCGAAACAGCTGCTTATGGTCACATGGGTAGAAAAAACGAAGTAGTTACTAAAATATTTAGTAGTCCAGATGGTAAAAAATTATCTAAAAAAGTAGAGTTATTTACTTGGGAAAAATTGGATTATGTAGAAAAAGTAAAAAAAGCTTTTAAACTTAAATAGTTTTGAATACAACTATATTATAAATTGATAAAACCACCTCAAAAGGGTGGTTTTTTTATGCCTAAATTTTTTTGATGAGAAGATGCTTCACATAAGTAGAAAATGGTGTGCTAATTAGCAATATATCGTTAAGATTGTTTCGTACCTTGCAATGACGATTTCCATATAAAGCTTAAACTATAAGGCAAAAGTAAAAAAAAAAGTCATTCCGAAGGAATCTTCCTTGCTAATAAATACCATTGAATGTAAAAACCAATTTTGCAAAATCAAAAATGGTTTAAGTCAAGGAAGATTCCTACGGAATGACCCAACGTAATTCACATTGATTTTCCGAAAAAAAATAACACTCACAATGACATTTAAACTATACTTGAATTCACATTGATTTATAGAAATATATTGCACAAAAAAAAGGCTTCTACAAAATGTAAAAGCCTTTTTTGATATTGAAAAACAAAAAACTAGTATTCCCACATATCGTGTTCTTTTTCAAAAAGATCTTGTTTAATTCTTTCTCCTTCTAAAATAGCAGCAACTCCATTGTCTTTAAACTCAGCTCTGTCTTTTATATACAAATCTTGTTCGTTAGACTGTTTAATGATATAACTTGAAAATTGTCTTGATTCAAACCAATCATCAAAAGTTATTCTAGCGGCATCATTCTGACGGTTAAAAACTTCATAATTAATAAATAAATGTCTCAAATCCATTTCAGAAACAGGAACCATTGGATCCGCTTCTCTGGCATGGTATTTTAAAACACACAAATCTTGTTCATTTAATTCTACACCACCAATAATTGGTTTAAACTGAGGTGCAATAGCAATTATTCTTACAAAATAAGTACTCAATTTTTTATCAAAAATCCAATCTTCAATTATTCTATAACGCTTAATTCTATCAATCGGTTTAAAAACATTGATAATTGTGTCCATTACTGTTTGTTCAGGATCATTAGGATCAGGATTTTCAATAATAGCAGTATCTATAGTCATTGTTATAATTTCCTCTTGAGTATAAGTTCCACTTAATGAATCATCTCTATAAGGAACCATTTTGCCATTTTTAATAGCTTCATAAACAATTACAGCCAAAGGATTTTTAGGCCAAGCCATCACTTGATTTTGCTTTTCTCTTACATCAATCATTCTAATAACTCTTTTAGAGCTAGATACATCTGCTTCACGTAAGTAAGGCCAAGCTACAACTTTGCGTTCTTTCACTGCCTGACGATTATAAATAAAATCATCATAAACACCTTGTGCTTTTACATTTAAAAACACAATTAGCATTAAACTAATAGATAGAATACTCTTTTTCATAATTATATTATTTACAAATTGCAATTACTCCTTTTGGTATTGGAACTAAACCTTGAGGTCCTTGAGCTTTTATATTAACAACTAAAACTTTATCTCCAGTTTTAACATTTTGTAAAATACCTCTAATTCTTGGTGGCACTAAATTACTACCATTTACAATTTCAAAAACTGAATTACCAGTTTTAGGTTGATAAATTATTGTAAAGTTTTTTACATCATACTTAATACCTTCAAAAGCAAAATCTTTCAACATTGTAAATACTGCATTTCCTCCTTTTATTCTTGCAGGTTCTACTTCACCATCAAAATCAATACTTCCTAATTGAGGTGTTGGTTTAGGTATATTCTTTAACCTAAATAACATTTCACCCATTTTCTTAACTGCACCATCAGCTTTTACAGAAACAGAAATAGTTAACTCTTTGGTTACATCAGATGGTTGAACCATGATATTATACATACCATTTTGACCAGCAGGTGACAATGAGCCAACAGATGTAGAAACCATTACTTGACTAGCATCAAAACCTGGTACTGAAACTGAAATAGGATTTGGAATAGCTCTGTAAATTACATTCATTTTAGTAGCCGAAACTACTGCTAAAGGTTGTGTTACAAAATATTCACCTTCAAATTCATATTTTTTATCAGTGCCATTTAATTGTCTTTGAGTAATTACTCCTTTATATTTCTTTTCACCTTGTCCACTAGCAGAAACAGTATATTTTCCAATTCCGTTTTCAACATTAACATTTGTTCCGTTTACAGATAATTCAAAAGTAGAACGTGAACTAGATGCTGCCAAGAAAATATCAGCTTCGTATTTTCCACCAGCAATAATGTAAGTTCCTTTATTCGGAATTACCTTCGCTTCAAACTGATCAACAACAACAGAAACGTTAGTCAACTCTTTTTTCAACTCATCTAAGACTTGAGCCTCAGTATTCTTTACATCATTCTGAATTTTAGTAAGAATAGTAGAAACAGCAGCTAAAGGAGAATGTTCAAACAATTCAGATTCCCATGTTTGTGTGCTCCCTTTAGAAACTTCAGTATTTAAATCACTTTGTACTTTTGATCTTAAATCTGGAGGCAAAACTTCAAGCATATCTTTTTTCCATAAATTGATATTAGTATTAAGTTCTTTACCTACTTTTCCATTATCTTTTACAAACATCAAATTAGCATGCTTTTCCATGTTTGAAGCATCTTCTATTTCTCCATCTGCCTTACCTTCTTTTCTACCAGAGTTTTTAACTCCAGCTCCATCAATTAGTGACGCTTTCAAATTTTCTAAATAGCTCAAAGCAGCTTTAGCTGTTTTGTCACATTTAGCAGCTTGAGCTTTTGCATTTATACCTTTTTGATCACTTGGATTATTAGTAACATATGAATCAATTGCTTTTAACATATCAGCATTTTTATTGTCGATATTCATTCCCGCTTTTTCCATACTTACTTCCACTAAGTGAAAGGCTTTTAAAATTTCGGCAGAAACATTCAATGCAAGTAGTGCTGTTAGCACTAAATACATCATGTTAATCATCTTCTGCCTTGGTGATACATTTCCTCCTGACATTATTTTCTATATTATATTAAAAAACGTGTAATTATTATTTGAAATACTAAAAAACAAAAAGGAATTATCCTTTTACTGTCATAGCTGATAACATGTTACCATAAACTCCATTCAATGAAGATAAGTTTTTAGATAATTTGTCCATTTCTACTTTAAAAGTTTCAGCTTGTTTAGTTGAATCGTTTAAAGTGCTTACTGTTTTATTTAAACCACCAACAAACTCGTTGATTGATTTTAAATGATTGTTTGATTCTGTGATTTCTAATTCATAAACAGAATTTAAAGAAGCTAAATTTTTAGTCATTCTTTCAATTTGACCAGCATATTCTTTAGAACCTGCACTTGATAAATCTTTTAAACCTGTAACATTTTCATTCAATGTACGGAAACCATTTCCTAAACTGTTAATCAAATCTGGACCAATTTTAGCTTCTTCCATCATTTTGTCTAACTGTTGAGTTAAACCTAATCCAGATTTTACTACTTTTTTAGGCTCTTTAGAATCTAAACCCGATAATTCAGGATATACTAAAGTCCAATCTGGTTCTTGATGTGGTTTTTCAAAAGCTGAAATAGTAAAAATAGCTGCTTCTGTTAATAATCCAATTGTTAACATTGTATCAGCACCTTTCCAATGCGTAATTTTAA
>JBMOGB010000193.1:0-7425 GCA_049318585.1 Bacteroidia bacterium
ATGCTCTTTTTGGCTTAACTACCTACTCCACTCTCGCTCTCTTAGTCCCTCATTCCCTTCGTCTCCTTTTCGCTCCCTCGCTCTCTCAGTCCTTAATTCGTAATTATTAATTCATAATAACCAATAAACCAATAACCTAATAACCAATAACTCAATTCGTAATTGAACACTGCGAATCAAAACTTGTTTCATTCAATGCCATTTACTATAATCTTACAATTTGACTTATTTTCGCTTCTACTATTAGTTGACGCTCCGCGAGAATGAATGGATGAATATGTGCCGAAAGAATTTCGCTATAACTTGTACTTTTCGTTAGTTTTAGTAGTTCCATTTGAAGAAACGTTTTTATTTCCGGAAGCGTATTTTTTACTTCATCAACAATACTTGTTCTATTATCTATAATGTATATAATATCTTCAAAATCATGACTTGTCCGATAATCTGTACCCCTGCTGTTAAAGGCTTCAAATTTTGTGGCTAAATAGCAGGGAGCCGGCAAAATTTGAATTTCTTCATCCTTGGCTTTCACAGTCCACAAATCGGAAAAACCTATTTTATACCACTTATTTGCAGGGCCCAACGGACTATCTTCGGCAGGCATAATATCTACTGGGATATCTTTGTATTTATAACTGCACATTGCATGGCCAAATGGATCGGGATGAAATCCTAGTTTGGATAATTTTTCTTGAATCTGCGTCCAATTACTTAAATTTACGATGTTTAAAGTTATATCAATATCAGCAGTAGGTCTGATTTCATCAGCTGCAGTATCGTCTGTATATAAACTAACCACAGCACCGCCAACAAATACCACTTGACTTTTCAAATCTTTCAGTGCCCTAGCTACCTCGGCTACAACAGCTATATTTATGGTTCTATTCTCCATCTACTATGCGTCTTTTCAGTTCTTGAACCGCCAACACTTTTTCTCGGGCTCGTCCTACTCTGATGGCATCAACCAATGCCAGCAATTCATATAAAGCAGCATCCTCTTTTATTGCTACTACCACCGAAGGATATAAAGGCAAAATACGCTGGCCTCTTAAAGTGCCTGTTCCCGATGGCCAGACATAATGCTCTTCACTTTGAATTACAGCATTCAGAGGTGTTGTCGAATGTGCAGTTGGCACTCCTCTAACCAATGCACCGGGTTGTTGTGGGAACACATGTCTGATGCCATATTGCAAAAACTCCATCAATGCCAGCTTGCTTACTTTTTTGCCGGTAACATCTAACAAGCCAGCATATTTTGAGCGCATGAGCGATTTACTCACTTCTGATTGACTGATGTGTAATGATTCAGCCAAAGTGCTTTGAAACCAGGGATTCTTGCCCAACGCAATTATTTTGAGCAAAATGACGATGTCCTGTGGACTCATGATTTGTTGTTGTGCTTTCATTTTAATAAATATTCGATATTAGAATATGCAATATTAGTGTATTTTTAATTACAAATCAATATTTTAACAAAATATATTCCGTATCGGAATATGGAATACTTTCTTATTTTATAAAAACTAAGCACTTACCTATTGAATAATGTTTTTACTTCTCCTACTCGCTCCCTCATTCCCTCAGTCTCTTCGTCTCCTTTTCGCTCCCTCAGTCCCTTATGTTAATCGGACTAAAATTAAAAAACTAACAAAAGAATATTTGCTAAAATCCTCAATGGAACTAAAAGCTTTTCTGGCAAATTTAAAGGAGTACAATTTAGATATTGGCAAATCTTAAATACCTAACAACACCCGCCAGTTGCAGCATTATGGTTTTACTTGTTTTTGTCTTTACTTTCTGGCATAATTTACAGGTTCAGTAAATGCTAATATCAGAAAACTATCAACATTTGTCTTCTTTCTGAACATTATCTGCCGTTTTTCTAGCTATGAAATCCATATCTTTTTAATTTGTTCATATAGAAATTTACTTCTCTTTTTTATTTCCTCTTCGTCCCATAGTGTTTTATCTTGAAAGTAACTGTTCAGGATAACTGTTGATTGAAGCCCTATTTCTTGCTTTTTTACGTCAAATGAGGAATTACTCACACTTGGGTTTAATGAACCCGTTAATATTGTCAAATTACCTATTGTATGCAACCGTTTGCTGCTAAAAAATGACGGGGAGTTCGAAGCAGCAATCTTGTCCCACGTTAAAATATAACTTTAAAACCAATTAAAAACTTGTCTACACCTCAGCCCCGTTGGTTTTTAGCAGCTGTTCAGGCGTAGTAATTATTAATAGTTATCCATGTCTATTTGATGTAAGTCCTCTGTTGGGAAATTAAACTTCTCAATCAATTCCTTCTCAGTAAAATTTAATTTTCTTGGGTTAATAAACAATTCTAAAACATAGTCTAGGTCGTTATACTTGTTATTAAGATTTGAACTTATTGAATTTGTCAATATTATATGAAAGATAGAAAATGTCGAACTCGCCTCTAGCCAACCTGAATTAAAGCCAATAATTTCACGCAATTTAATTTTGTAACCTATCATTTTGGGATAAATAAAACTCAATTCATGAAACCTTATAGGTCTGACACTATTGTGATTGTTTTTTTGAAGATAATGTTTTGCAAAATCAGTTAGTTCGTTGAATTCTTCTAGGTCTCTGTTTTTAATAAAGTCCCCGTTGATAATGGATTTAATTTCTAATCTAAGGTCAAGATTAAAGTAGTTAGAGGTTTTCTCAAATATGTTTTTGTTCTCAAGTAACGAGAATGCTTTCAACAGCGAGTTAATTTGTTGAAGTCTAATTTGTCGTGGTTTATTATTGCTTAATGATTTATAATTCCATTCCTTTTCATTTGGTGTCAATGCAATAAACTCCAATATTTTGTCTAAAAGGGCAACCCCATTATATGTTTTCTCTGTCTCCATATTATTACGCCTAACATTTTATTCCTGTCTTCAATTCTATGATATTTTCCATTTTTGTCTTCTTCGGTCATAACAGCATGAATTGAAACATTAAAATCTTCTTCTTTAACATATTCGCCGTCTAATGACCAAAATTCAAACCAGTTTTGTGGTAATATATGTTCTATCGTTAGACCACTATTTATAAACTTTAAATTTCTTGCTTGCTTCCACGAATGTACTGTTCAACTTCCAATAAAATATTTGAGATACTCCTGGTTTTGTTTTTTTCTTCTCTATATAATGGTCTTTCAAGAAGTTTGTCCAAAAGAATGGTGTCAGTTGGCCAAAGATTTGTTTCAGATGTTTTTGATTGTAAAAGCTCTTTAAACGCCTCAGCATCTTTGTTTTTATTAAAAAATTTCAAATATTCTAAAAAGACGTTATTGTAGTTTTTTGTTGTTAATCCACATAAAAACCTTCTTGTGATATATGAATCTAAATATTGGTAAATTTTGTCTTTATTTTCGGAAGATATTTCATTATCCCCTTCAATATATAACATAAGCGGATAAATTGTTGATATCCCCATATCTATTAACCTTAATGCCAACCTGTCAAAAGCTGTAGTTCCTTCTGTATTTGTAAGTCTTTTAAAAATCTTGCTGTATTGGTTCAACTCATTTAATTCTTCTTCTACTGACGGGTAATTTGATTGGTTGATGACAAAGAACTTATAGTGATAGAACACTTGATCGTATCTTATTTCTGTTTGAAGTTTTAAAGTCAAATAGTCAATTACAAAAAATTGCAAATTACTTTCAAAATATCTACCGCGACTTGTCTTATTGTGCCACTTAAAGTAAGAATTTGGATCATCAAATTCATCCCAGTATTTTTCATATATTTTGTCAAGATTCTCTTGATTGCTGTTTGCTCTCATAAAAATATAATTTCTTATGAGGTCTGTTTCAGTCAATGAAGCTCCTCTACCGTTCATTGTCTCAAAAATCATTTGAGGGTCATCAATCTCTGTAAAGTCAATTTCAACAAATTGGAAATCTCTTTTCAGTACAAATAGGAAATTTGTTATTAGTTCTGTCAAATCCTCTGTTGAATTTGAAATAAAATTGTTTAGTTGATCGTAAAAGAACAGATAGGCGCCTAATATTTTATTGCGATTTTTTGCAGTTTGTCTATATGTTTTATAACCAATGCCATATTCAGATAATACCGGCCTTACAAGCAATTCATCAACTTTTTCGTAAGTGTTGGAGATAATAGTATTAAAAATCTCTCTATTGAATTTTGTTGGCTCTAATTTAAATTTTTGAATTTCATAGTCCTTGTCGCCAAGAGACTTTTCATTAAAAAGAAACTTATCCAATTCTTTAATCAGGTTTTCGTCATTAAGATGTTTTCTACATACTTCTCTATATGCTGCAATGAATATTTGAAATGTTGTAAGTCTTTGCTGACCGTCAATAACACTGAATGTTTGGACGAAAGTGTTTCTTGATGTGCCTTCGTAAAAAAGAACGATTGATCCTGTATAATGTGGATAAATTTTATGTTTATTCAGTCTTTCGTTATACTTATTTATAAAGTCATCCCAAAGAGGCATCAATTGATCTAGTTCGTTCCAGACATAGTGCCTCTGGAATATGGGTATTCTAAATTGAATTTGCTTATTGAACAGTTCTTCTAAAATTGGTTTTCCTAAATACATATTTTCTTTTAAATTTTAATTTAATTCTTGTTCTGCAATCACTAAAAATGGAATATTTTCATTCCTGTTTATTTTTCTCTTATTTTGCCTATTTCCCAATTCGTATTCCTACAGCCTAATCTAGAGAATCCGTGCAAAGTAGTCCACTAATTCCGCGGTAAACTGATAACTGATTATTCACTTTTTTCGCGCTCTCGCGCTCTCGCTCTCTCAATCCCTTAGTCTCTTCGTCCTTTTTCACTCTTTGCCATATAGTTTTATCGCATTACCATAAGCATTTTTAACTTCCATTATCAAAGAATCTGGTGTTATAACTTTTACATTTTCTCCATATGACAGAATTTCCATGATGAAATCAAATGTGATGCATAGTTTTAGTTTTATCCTTAATTCCGCATCATTATCAATTAAAATCTCTTGTGTTTCATGCAAGGGTAACGATTTAATATACTTCCCCTGAAAAGGATCAAAGGACAGAATTATTTCTTTAGCCTCCATACCGTTTGGACTGATGATCCCAAAACAATATTGATAGTGTTCATTTACATTAAAATCCATAGGGTACTGGAAATGCTTTTTGCTGATCTCCAGATCCGACAATCTGTCCAATGCAAAGCTCTTTACCTGATTATCTTTTAAATCCTTAGCCAGCACATACCATCTGTTTTTAAATTCTTTCAAAGCATAAGCTTCCACATGGCGTTCACTTATTTCATCCTCCCAGAATTTATGATAAGTAAAACTGAGCTGGAATTGATTCTTTATAGCATGCAATAAACCATATAGATTTTCAGTTCCTTGTGGCCTTCTTTTTTCAAAATGGATATAATTAGATAACCTGTCACTGATATTCAATGCATTAAAAGTATCAAAAGCTTCAAGTATTCTTTCATTTACATCAGGCTGGTCATCGGTATAGATAAAATAATGCTTTTGTGAATAATCATATTGAATGTCAATATTGTAAATAGAACGAATGTCTTCAAGGTCTCTTTGAAAAGTACGTTTTGAGATGTTATAGTCATAAGCCTGAATCTCAGATTCCAATGCAAGATAGTCTTCTATTTCTTTAAAAGTACTGGAATGTTTTCTGAGCGTTTTTATAATCAGATTGTAGCGTGAAATGGCTTCTCTTTTAGACATGATTTTATTTTTTTTGTAAATCCAATTTTCTTTTTTTGTTTTTTTTATAATCGTTTAGCATTGCAAAAGTCGATAATTTTTCGAAGATTAACAATATATCCATTGAATAAAGCCTTTCATTCAATCATCTGTAAACAGCATTATTCCATCTTTTTGAAATAATTCTAATGATGTTTCACTGAGTGTCATATGAATTTCATTGATATTATCAGAAAGTGTAATTTCAACAAGATTTTGTTTTATCAATTGGTTTTTGCTTTCTAACACGTTTTGCATATATAAAAAACATTTTTCAGATGTATATAAAATACCACTAAGCATATATAAAACATTAACAGTCTCTTTTCTATTAATTTTATTCCAGATAAGTTCAAGAACAATAATTTTATCACTTATATCCAGATTCATTTTATCAACGTGTTGTATTAAAAGGAATTTTTTATTCGATTCAATAATGGATTTGACATAAATATATAAATTTTCAGTTGTAATTTCGGATGAAATAATCCTGCTTATGCAACTATGTATTTCTTCTAAAAGCTCAACAATAGTATCAAATTTTATATTAATATCTGCTGACTTTTTTCTTTTTGTTTTTTCTGTTATTGAGCCAATACTGTTTAAATTTTTTGAATTTATATTTATTGCCATTTCTTTGTTTTTTATGCAAAGATAGAGCCGAGCTACGCCAAAATATGTCGCGCTATTTTTAAAAATAAAAAAACCGATAAAATGAACTTCTATCGGTTTTTCAGATTTGTAAATTATACAAAATAGCAAGTATTTTTTCATCTAAATTAATTGCCCTAGCTGTATAATTAAATTCAATAAACAGTTATTAATAAATATTTAAGAATCAAAAACAAATTCATATCAGTTTTTGGATTTCATTTTATTTGTCAAATTTATATTTTTATGTTTAAAATTTCTGATTTAATAATTTCTCTAAATCTTTCTGAACCAGATAAAGGTAAATTATTAAAAAAAGAATATTTTTTTGCTTTACGATTCCACCATCTGCTACTTGGATGAGGAACATAATCAATAAAGTCAATATAATCAATCTTTTTTCGTTCACTACAATAATTCCATGCTTTAACACTTAAAAAGATGATTATTTCTGGCTTCAATATCTTAATATTTTCATTAAATGTGAAATTTGCAATTTCAATATCTTGTGCATTTATTAAAATCTCCTTACCTTCAAGAGCAGGTCGCTGAAAAAAATTATAATAAGCAAAATTTTCATAAATATTTTCACTATTTTTAGAAATGCCTAATTCTATCATGATTTTGGCAGGTTCACGCCAAATAGTGTTTCTTTTATAATTTTTTTGTAATGCATATCGAGTATTAGAATATTCAATTTCTTCTGAGTTTAAATCTTTTTTTAATATTTGATACCACTTTATTTTATCCAAATGAATTACACTCCCTTTCGGAAAATAATGGCTTTCAGCAATAAATAGAATTTTTTTTAGCTTTTTACCATACATATTTCCAACCCATGGCATCATCTGTGGCATTCTTTGATAATGTTCAATTTTTTCAAATTCCTTATCAAAGTTTTCTGTAATTTCATACCTGATTTTTTCTTCCATTTTTTATGTTTTAATTATTTTTACCCAAGTGTAATGAATACAATTCCGCACAAGCCTTAGCATCACTTAAAGCATCATGGTGTTGCAAATA
>JBMOGB010000194.1:0-7399 GCA_049318585.1 Bacteroidia bacterium
TCGTTATTTGGTAATTAAGATTTTTAATGTTATTTAGAATCATTATATATTTCTGCAATTTCACATTTTATTTGCATTTTCATATATTTATATCGTACATTTGTTCTCAATATTCAAAAACTAATATCATTATGATATAGTAATTAAAACATTATAAAAAATATAGCGAAGGTAATTTGACCACGTTGTTTTTAATATACAATAAAGGCTGCAAGTAATATATTTATACTTAAATTTAAAATTATGTTTAAAAAAGTTATTGCAATTTTACTTTTTATTTGGTCAACAATTGCTTTAATAGGGTTAATTGGAGATCATTCTGATTTTGGTAATAATTCAACTTACACTTTTGGTGTATTAATGGGCGTTTTTTTACCTGCAATTATTGGTATTATTATATTGTTATTCGGCAAGAAAAATATTATTATTAAATCCGAAAATACCAATAGAAATTTGAATTTGGCAATAAATCTGTATAGTGAAAACAGGATTGAAGAAGCACTAGGTTTATTTAATAATATTAATAGGAATAAAAAAATCGAGTATAATGTTACAGCAGATTATTTCAAAGGTCTTATCTATTTTAATAAGCAGGATTTTGTTAAAGCTAAAAGTAATTTTGAATATGTTATTCAAAATAGATCATATTTAAGTAATATTACTATTGCTCAAACTTATTACTATTTAGGTGGTATTTATTTTAATAATAACAAACCATTACTAGCAAAAGAATGCAAATTAATGGCAATAGCTCTTAATAATTTATATTGTGATTTTGATTTACCCGAATTTGCAGGATATAAAGATTTATAATTATGGCAAATTATATTGTTTTTTTATTATATAAAAATATTACCAATGCATTTGTATTTAAAATGCATTCTGTGTTTTTCAAATATTTAAAATTTATATTTTTATCTTTTGTAGTTTTATTTTTTTTATGTTCTTGCCATAATAAAACGAAACCTGAAATAGTTAGCGAAATTGAGACTTATATTCAAGAAAATTCCTTTGATAAGGCAAAAGATTGTGTTAAGTCTTTAGAAAAAAAATATGGGGATATTCCTGAAAATTACTATTATAAAGCTATAATATGTATAAACGAAAAAAATTATAGTGAAGCATTATCATTTCTAAATAACGGTAAAGAAGTATTTCCTAATTTTCATAAATACTATATAGGTATTGCACGTTTAAAAATTATTGAAAAAGATTATGATTCTGCTTTGTATTTTTGTCACTATGCAGAATTAAGAGATTCAACTGATTTTGAAATATTTCTTTACAAAGCATTATCATACGAGAAATTGGGTGATACAATTCATGCAATAAATTCTTTTGAAAAATCTTATCGGTTAGGACTAAAAAAAACAAACTATTATTACAATCTGGGTTTACTTTATTTAATAAACAAAGATATTGAGGCATCCAAAAAAAGTTTTAAAATTGCTTGTAGTTCTGGTATTAATAGTGCTTGTAAGATGATTGATTTTATAAAAAAATATAAGAATTTACAAACATTATATTATAAAAATCATTTCACAATATGTTTCCCTGAAGACTTTTGTTTTAGTAGCATAAAAAATGATATATTATTAAAATTACAAGCACTTGATAAAGGTCTTTTAGCTTTTCAAAGATTTAGTATTGTTGAATTTGATACAAAAAATATTATTGAAAAAAGTAACAATAAACAATCTATATTTGATTGCCCAATTACGCAGCTAGTTGCAAATATGCAAAAGCAAGTAAAGGATTTTAAATTATTAGAAACAAAAAAAACGCATGTTGATGATGAAAATTGTTATTTCATAAAATATTCATCCAATGGTGTTTTTGATTGCAATAATAATATTCCTCATAAAACTTATTCTTGGATTACAATTAACCCAAATAATCGTACAATGATTTCAATAAGTGGATTTTGTAATATTAATAATTATTATGATGAAGAAAAATGGGAGCCTATATTTAATGATATAGTAGAAACATTCATTTTTAATTAATATTATTTAAAAATTAAGCAGCATGAAAAAGTTATTTTTGTTTTTCACTTTTACACTTTATTTATTTTCTTTACAAGCACAATGGCAAAAAGTATATAATTCCGAAAATAATTATGAGATAAGCTTTCCTGGTATTGCAGAAAAATCTTACAATCCTAACTCAGGAGATGTAATATATTATTTTAAAGGGTTAAATTATTTTTTCATGGCTTCTGTTAGTGAATATAAAGGAAACTTGCAAAAAAAATATAGTATAGAGGATATAAAAGAAAGTGCTTTTGAAGGTTTTAGTAAATCATTTAATGCAACTAGAATTATTGATTCAAAGATTTATTATAAAAATTTTGAAGGATGGGAATTTCTTTTTAGTGTAAGTAATATGGTTCCATTTCAAAATGGTATGATTCGTGTTATTTTGGCTGAAAGAAGAATGGTTTCTTTAATATACATCTACACGGTTTACGATAATGAATTAATTAATAAATTTTTCAACTCATTGGTTATTAAATAATCTATTTTTTTATGAAATATATTAAGGTGTTTTCTTCTATTGCAATATTTCTAGTTTGCTTTAATAATATAAGTTATTCTCAAAGATCTCTTGACTTAACTAAATAAATTATGTAATTAATGATTTCATAAAAAAATAATTAAAATATTAAAAATATATAGAGAATAATAAACGTAAAAGTAAATGGGGGGAAATTTTTTAATAATAACAACATTGCTTTTTCAACTGAGATGAGCTCTTGGTTGAGTCTCAGTTACGGCGTTAGCAATTAAACCACGCTGTTTTTTTTATATTTTTATGAAATTTAAAAAACATGAAAATAAATTGCCTTTAAAATTAAAACTCATGAAATACAGTATTATATTTTTATTTTTATTTATCTTTTCAATAATTCAAGCACAAGAGATAAAACATAAATGTATAACTCAAGTAAGTTATGTTATTAGAAATGATAGCGCAGTTTATTCTGGTACTTTTGATTCAGAATTAATCTTTACATTTTCAAAAACATTTATTGAAAGAGATTTTGGTTTAAAAAAATATAATATAACTAGTAATGAAAATAACAATGGCTATTTTTTAATAAATAATATTTCTTTAGATGATAACAATAAATTGTCATTATTTGGTAACAGAAACTATATTTATATTATAGATGACAAGTATTTATTTCAATACTACTACAATACAGGTAAAAGTAAGCTCTTTAATGGCGTAATTGAAGATCCTTATGTTCCTTACGATTATGCTAAACATCCTATAACTGGTTATACCGTTTATGTTTTCGAATCTAACATAGAAAATTATCTTAAAAACCTATATAATAAATAGTATTATAATTAAATCTTTATATTTTATGAAAAAGTTCAGTTTATTTTTAATTGTAATCTCAATTTTATTTTCATTAGTATTATCCTCCCAGAATAAACCCGCAATCAAAAAAAAAGCAATTAAATCTTCTAAAAATGAAATAGATATTCTTGCCGAAAAATATAAAGGCAAAGAAACTACGACTGCTTATACTACTTATGGTGAAATGGTTGGTAAGGTTACTATTATATATAACCTTGTCAATTTGCCTCAAGCTGTATCTATTGAATTTCAGACAGAAAATGATGAAATTTCTAAAGCGTTTACAGCAGATGTTTATAATAGTAAAATCGATCAAGGTTATAAAAAAGGGGTTATGTTAATTTCTAAAGAGCATGTTTATGCAAGCGGCTTGTTTAATGAGAAAACATATCATATTTCGGGTGAAAGTTATGATTTTGAAGGAACTTTAATGAAAGGTAATATGTATTTTGATTTAATTGTTAAAAGAGGTAATTATAAAAGTGGTGATTTAGATAATGGAAAAGGGCAAGTTGGTAAATTTATTTTTATTAAAATTGAATCAGGCGACGAGAGTCGTAAGGGTGGCAAAAAATCCGAAAAATTTAATTTTTAATATAAATCTTATAAAAATTTCAAATTGTTTGTTTTTTAAGTATTCTAAAATTAAAGCAATATTTGGACAAACAGGAAAAGATTTGATGAGTTAATTAAGTATATAAATGATTTGTAACGGTATAGATAGAAAATATTTATTAAAAATTTCACTCTCACTCTAAAAAATTCAAAAATGACTGTAGTTTATCGTAAACATTTATTCCCATTAAATGAAGATGAAAGAATATTGTTTAGATATATAAATATCAACAAGTTTGAATCATTATTAAGAGAAAAAGCAATGTTTTTTTGTTGGTTACCTTACATTAAAAAAATAGAAGATGAATTAGAAGGGTCTTTACCTGAAAGAGAGGAAGAATTCCAAAAACAAAGTATCAATGGTACAAAGATTCTTAACTTACAAATAGAACTAAATAATTATACTCTAATAAATTGTTGGCATATTAATGGGTCTGAATCATATGATATGTGGGAAAAATATTCAAAGAAGGGAAGTGGTGTTGCAATTTATTCTAATGCTGATCGACTTTCTGAATGTTTTATTAATACTAAAGAAAAAGTTTGTTTTAGTAAGATTAAATATATTGATTATAAAAAAGATACTTTTTATAATAAAGGAAGCTATCCTAATTTTGATTATAGTTTATTAAAACCAATAATTTTTAAAAATGAAAAATTCAAATATGAAAATGAATATCGTATAATTTGTGATTTTATACCTAATGAAGAAGAAAAAAATAATTTATTAGCTAGTTTTGATAGAAATAAAGGTCGCTTAATTTCTATAAATGTAAATTCTCTTATAGAGAAAATTATATTAATGCCAAATGCAGATGATAAATTTATAAGTGAAATAGAAGAATTATTATTAAAATATAAATTTGATTTCCCAATTGAGAAATCTAAATTAGAATTATAATCATGAAACCAACAATATACCTTATTATTATTTTACTGTTCCTCTATACCTGTAAAAACGGGAATAACAATACTAGCTATATTACTAATACTATAAAACAAGATAGTATAACAAAAAAAGCAAATGATGAATTAATCTCTAATTTAAAGGATTTATTTAAAGAACTTCCTGTTTATTGCAATGAAGATAGTATTAAATACTTTTTCATACCTAAATTAGATTTGGTAGATAGTTTGAGATATGAGATTTATTTTGTTAGTACATTGCCCCAAAATATGCAACCATCCTTTCGGGAAATTATAATTCAGCAGATAATAACTTCAAAAGAGAGAGTCATAAAGCAATTTAATTACAGTTATGTTAATCCGGTTTTTCAGTCGTCAGTATCAGTTAAAGATACGAATAATAACAATAAGCTAATTAAAATTCTAAGCTTACCCGATAATTCTTTCAGGTTTTTAAATACGATAAAAGGATATAATTTTACAGATACGATTATAGGCGATTTTAACGCAGATGGTAAAAAAGAATTTGCAACAACCAATATGGTTTGTAGTAATGATGCTGCTGAAGAAGATATAAAATGTAATATTGTATTTTCCGATAAAAGAATTCCTAAAATTCCTATTCTTGGGTTAAAAAACGTGAAGCTAATAAATGAGGGTGATTTGAATTCAGATGGTTCAGATGAAATTGGCTTTTTGCAGGAATCCAATACTACATTTAGTTCAAGACATTATTTTATTGTTGCATTAAAAAACAACAAATGGAAATATTATATTATTAATAATTCTGTAGAAATGAGAGCGGCAGGAATAAAACTTATTGAGAAAGACAAATTAAAAAAAGGCTTTGTATATATCCGAAACTCAAAATATGCTGACTGTAGCTCTCCAGATGTAATTGAAGAATCAGTAGAATTAAAATAATACGCTTATTCCAGTAAAAATTATGAATTTAAGAAGATATTGAAGGAATAAAAACCAAAGAAATACCGCTTAAAAACCAAAGTAGGAGGGCGACTTTTAGTCGCCTCCTGCTTTTTTGCATCTACTTCAAACTATGCAACGTAATACCATCGCTATTTTATAAACTTTAAGAACTTTAAAACTTTTATTATCTTCGCTGTAACTTTTTGCAATGACTGTTCGTCTGATAAGTAAATTGTGAGAAAATAATTACGTATTTGAATGACAACTACTGAGTACAACTGTTGTGTAGATGATTTTGCTGATGGCGTTTATCGCTTTATCCTCAAAAATATAAAAGATGAAGATAAAGCTAAGGACGTAGTGCAGGATTCGTTTATAAAAATGTGGGATAAAGTAGCTGAGATTTCTTACGAAAAAGCACGTTCTTATTTATTCACTACTGCTTACCATACCATGATTGACCAAATCAGAAGAGAGAAAAAGCAAACTACTTTAGATGATGCTTTTTTGAAAAGTCTGACAATAGAAAACCATTATTCTGATTTAAAAGAAGTGCTGGATGCTGCTTTGGAGCAACTTCCCGAGATTCAGAAATCAGTTATTTTGCTGAGAGATTACGAAGGATATAGCTATGATGAAATCGGCGAAATTACCAATCTCAACGAATCGCAGGTAAAAGTATATATTTACAGGGCACGATTATTTTTAAAAAATTACATAGGAGAGCTCGAAAGGGTTTTATAATATATGAACATCAGCAAAGATAATTACGAAATCTATATTCTCGATTATTACGAGGGAAAGCTTAACGAAAGCCAAACGCATGAATTGTTGGCGTTTGTTGAAGCTCAAACTGATGTAAAAGCCGAATTTGATGCTTTCGAAAACATAAGCCTTACTGAAGATGCTTCTTTACAATTTGATTTTAAGGAATGTTTGAAAAAAGAAGCCATTTCATCAAGCCGTATGATTAATCTAAGCAATTATCAGGAGTTTTTTATTGCTGATTCTGAAGGCGATTTGAGCATTTCTCAAAAGAGTCAATTGGAAAAATTCCGTCTGCTACATCCAAACTTAAATAATGATTATCATTTATTTCAATTAACAAAACTCTCTGCCGACAAAACGATAGTGTTTGAAAACAAACGTCAATTAAAGAAATTCTCTGTTTTTAATATACCAATTAATAAAAAAATTATCTATCAAACTGCATCCATTGCGGCATCTTTATTATTAGTAGCAAGCGTTGCTACTTATTACTTCAGCAATAATACTAAAACAATACAATCAACTACCATTACTACTGCCGAAATCGATAAAACAAAAACTAATACCAACCCTGTAATAAAACCGAAAGAACCCATTGCCAATGTCAACCCAAATAAAATGCTGGTATTAACTACCAAAATCAAAAAACAAGATTTATCTAAAGAATCCTTTCAAAATACAACGCAATTTAAGAATAACAATACAGATATTCAATTTTTAGCAACTATTCATTTGCAAAAAATAAATATCGAAAGTCCTGTTTTAATTAACGATGAACACAGAAATTATTACACTTCCATCAATGATTTATTGG
>JBMOGB010000195.1:0-7385 GCA_049318585.1 Bacteroidia bacterium
CTTTTGATACTATTGATTTATATCCAAGCTTGGAAGAAAAAGCAGTAAATTTATTGTATTTTATAGTTAAAAATCACTCTTTTTCTGATGGAAACAAACGAATTGCTGCGGGATTATTTATCTATTTTTTAGATTTAAACAACAGGCTTTATAATAATTTAGGCAACAAAATTATTGGGGACAATGCGTTGGTGGCAATTACAATTATGATAGCTGAAAGTAAAACAGAAGAAAAAGACATGATGGTTAAATTGGTAGTAAACCTAATAAGCAATTGAAAACATTTTCAATAAAATAAATGCATTTTCCATTCTTTCCAATCGTACATTTTGCTAAACAAGGTTATGTAATTGTTAGCAAAGCAAAGCATATCATTTAATTATAAAAATAGTTTTGGTATTAGTTTTGTTCATTACGATTTTTTTATCATTATGAAATACTTTTTTAGCTTTCTGCTATGCCTTTTGGGCTTTTTTTCTATGGCTCAAGATGAGCCAAAACCAAAATTAACGGTTGAACAATACATTGAAAAATATTCAGCCTTAGCGGTTGAAGAAATGTATAGAAGCCATATTCCTGCTAGCATTACACTAGCTCAAGGAATATTGGAAAGTGGGAATGGAAATAGCCGTTTGGCTACAAAAGCCAATAATCATTTTGGTATAAAATGTAAAACCACTTGGACCGGACAAACTTTGTACGAAGATGATGACGCACCTCAAGAATGTTTTAGAAAATACGATGCTGCCATTGACAGTTACCGCGACCATTCCGATTTTTTGATGAACAATAAACGGTATGCTTTTTTGTTCGATTTAGATAGTAAAGATTATAAAGCTTGGGCTTTTGGTTTAAAAAAAGCGGGCTATGCCACCAATCCACAATATCCTGAATTGCTTATTACATTTATTGAAAAACATGGTTTACATAAATACGATGAAATAAAAATTAGCGAAGAAGAGCAAAAAGAAAAAGCCGAAGAAAAAGCCGAAATAGTAAAAACGTATGGCAAAGAAATGATGATTAATGGCGTACCCGCTATTACCGCAAAAGCCAACGAAAGCTATGCACAAATAGCTTTAAACTACGAAATAAAAGTTTATAATTTATATAAATACAACGATTTGCAAAAAGATGATGAATGCAAAACAGGAGACACCATTTTTATAAAAAACAAAAGAAACAAAGCCGAAATTGAAACGTATGTATTTGCTGAAGGCGATAATATTCACGCCATTTCTCAGCGATTTGGTACAAAAATTGAAAAAATTCTTTCAAGAAATAATTTGGTTTTAAATCAACAACCTGCGGTTGGACAAATCATTTATTTAAACAGCAAACGTCCTGATGCCATTGTAATTGCCGATAACACCATTCAAAAAGATTCGGTTGAAATTATAAAAACTGAAATTTCGCCAAATGTGGTAAAAATAGATACCATTATTTTAAATGAAACGGTTTACGAAGATCCAAAGAAAAACATGGAAACCATGTATCCAATTAACGAAAACACATTGAGTTATTTTGATACTTTGGAAGAAAAAAAATCGGAATTATCGTTTTTTCATACCGTACAAGCTGGAGAAACTTTGTATGGAATTGCTAAAAAATACAATGTAAAAGTAGATGCTTTGCAATTTTTAAATGCCATGAACAATAATAATATCGAAATTGGCCAAAAATTAATTGTAAATCCTAATTTGCCAAGTGCCGATACCAAAGAGCCACAACCAGTTCCGGGCTTTCATATTGTTCGCCATGGTGAAACTTTGTTTGCCATTTCTAAAATGTACAATATTTCAGTTTCTGATTTAAAAGCCATCAATATTTTAGAAAATAACGATATAAAAATAGACCAACGATTGATTATTGTTCCTGTAAAAAACAATATTAATGCTGAAAACAAACCACAAAAAGAAAGCAACGAACCATTTTATTACTCAATTCAAAAAGGGGAAACATTATTTGCAATTAGCAGAAAATTCAATGTTTCAATTACGGTTTTAAAACAACTAAACAGCGGTAATTTGAACCAAATAAGAGTGGGTGAAAAAATAAGAATTAGATAAATTTATATTTTTATAGCACGTGCAACTATTTTTGATTTGCTTAAATCAATCAAATCGTTATTATTGTAATTCGAAACGAAAATTATTATTATGAAAAAAATATACTTATCACTAATCTGCACAATGCTATTTATTGGTGCTCAAGCGCAAATAACTTATGGTTTTGATTACAAAGAAAACTATCAAAGTTTCTCTAATCAAGATGCAAGCTCTTCGGTAATAATTGCTATGTATAATAGTAAACAAGATAGCACTTTACAGGCTTATTCAGCTATACTTTCAGTTGAAGACTTTACATCAGATCCAGCTTTAAATGCAAAGAATGGTGATCATTTTAACATTTTACCTGTTCAGCAAAAAGTAGAATTTGAACCAGGTCAATTGGGTTTTAGAAACGAAAGATTAATTAAAATAAATCCTAAAGTTGACAATGAATTTTGGGGGCAAAGAGTTTTTAAGCTAAATCTTACAGTTTATGAAGGTTTTTCTGCAGCTAATTTAGCATTTGGACATCAGTTTATTACCATTGTTATTGATTATAATGGAACTAAAATTGGAGTTCCAAGAGTTGATAAAAGCAATTTTACTATTTATCCTAATCCAAGTAGCAGCAATATTTTTATTTCAGGTGTAAATATTACTAATATCCAAGTGTTAGATTTAATGGGTAAAGTGGTTTTAACTCAAAACACGCCAAGCAATGAGTTAAATATTGAATCGTTGCCAGCTGGTATGTACATAATAAATGCTTTAAGCGATAAAGGTTTAGTGGTTCAGAAAATTATTAAGCAATAATTTTTATTGTAAAATTTTAAAAAGTCGAAGTCAAAAACTTCGACTTTTTTTGTGCATAAACTCAATTGTAAAATTTGGTAAGTAAATTTATTTTTACAACATGCAAAAACCTTGGTTTATAATAGATTTTGATAGCACTTTTACTCAAGTTGAAGCCATGGAAGAGTTAGCGGCAATTAGTTTAAAAAATGACCCTGAAAAAGATGAAATCATTAACCAAATAAAACATTTAACGGACTTGGCTATGGATGGTAAAATGCCTTTCAATAATTCGCTTAAAGCCCGAATAGCATTGCTTTCAGCAAAAAAGTACCATATAAATATGTTGGTTAATAAACTCAGGAAAAAAGTTTCACCATCATTTGCCCGAAACAAAGAATTTTTCAAGAAAAATCAAGGTCAAATATTAATTGTTTCTGGTGGATTTAAAGAGTTTATTGTACCTGTTGTAAAAAGTTATCATATTGAAGAAAATTGTGTTTTTGCCAACACTTTTACTTACGACAAAAAGAACAATATTATAGGTGCAGATGAGGAAAACCCTTTGGCTCAAGATGGAGGAAAAGTAAAATTGCTAAAGCAATTAAAGTTAAAAGGACCTGTTTATGTGATTGGTGATGGATTTACCGATTACGAAATAAAAGCGAGTGGAATGGCCAATCAGTTTTTTGCATTTACTGAAAATATAGTGCGTGAACGTGTAATTGCCAAAGCTGATTTTATTGCTCCAAGTTTTGATGAAGTGCTTTATAAATTAAAAATGCCAATGGCTCTTTCTTATCCTAAAAGCAGAATATCTGCATTGCTTTTAGGTAAAGAAACTTTTATTGCTTCGCAAAATTTTAAGTTAGAAGGATACAATGTGATTAAGCGAGAAAGTATTGCTAAAGCAAAAAATGATTTGAAAAATGCCTCTATTATTGTTTCATCATTAAGTGAAGAAATTACAGATTTAAGCAATTATAATAAGTTGCTTTGTTTAGCTGTTTGGGGAACAAATAACAATCAATTTAATAGTGCAACTGCGCAGCAAATGGCTGTTCCAATTTTCAATTCTCCTTTTGCCAATACCCGAAGTGTGGTGGAATTAGGCTTAGGATTTATATTCCAATTATTAAGGCAAACAAATAGGGAATTACGCGGTAAAAAAATAGGAATAGTTGGTTATGGAAATGCAGGAAGTTTATTGGGTGTTTTTGCTCAAAATTTAGGCATGGAAGTGTTGTTTTTTGATGATAAAGACCGCGCGCCTTTGGGCAATGCCATTGTTTGTAAAGCTTTAACCGATTTGTTGAAACGTAGCGATTTTGTGGTTTTGCTTAGCAGTAAAAAAAATGGAATAATAATGGGCGAAAAAGAGTTGAAACAAATGCAAAATTCTGCTAGTTTAATTAACCTAAGTTATGATAATTCTGTTGATTTAATTGCGGTAAATAAATTAATAAATCAAAAGAAACTATTTGGATTTGCAATGGACTGTTTTGATAAAAATGTGTTCGAGAAAATTAAACAAACTCAACAAATTATTGCAACGCATAATCAAAGAAATAACACAAATGAAACGCAACAAAATATTTCAAATTTTACTTGTGATAAAATATTCCAATACATAAATACAGGAAATATAAGTAGAAGTTTAAACTTTCCCGATATTCAGTTGCCAGCTTTGCAAGGTTCACACCGTTTTATACATATTCATAAAAACAAATCTGGAATTTTGGCGAAAATAAATTCAGTTTTAGCCAAACATAAAATAAATATCATTGGTCAGTATTTAAAAACCAACGAAACATTGGGATATGTAATTACCGATGTGGCCAAAAAGTATGACAATGAGGTAATAAATGAACTAAAATTGATAGATGCAACTCTTAAATTTAGGGTTATTTACTAATATTGAATTGGTGTCACTTTAAACTTTACAAAAAAAATTATACTAAAAAAGTTATTATTGCCTTTGTTCTACCAAAACCCAACGCAATAGATAAAACTATACTTAACTTTTTTAAATTATTTGATGCAAAGATTCTTTTGTTTTTTATTGCTTTTAACGGGTGCAAATAATTTTGCAATGGCCCAAAACGAAAAAGCAAGTGTATTTGGTTTAGTTCGCGACAGTTTAGACCAATTAATAGATGGTGTTACAGTTTCGGTTATTGGCGAAACAACAGTTGGATTAACCAATGAAAAAGGTTATTTCAAGATTTTGGTAAATGCAAATAAACCACTTCAAATTCGCTTAAATTATTTTGGAAGTAAAGGTCAAAATTTTGATATTCCTGCACTAAAACCTAAGGAAAAATATGAACTAAATGTGAGTTTAAACGTTGGTTTGGTTTTAGGTCCAGTTGAAATAAAAGATGACAGGTATAGGCAACAAATTAGTTCATTTACCATTGACCCAAAACCGTTAGCAGCTTTGCCAAATATATCGGGAAGCGTGGAGCAAATTTTAAAAACTTTGCCAGGTGTTTCTTCTAATAATGAACTAAGTGCCCAGTACAATGTGCGTGGCGGAAACTTTGATGAAAACTTAGTTTATGTAAACGATATAGAAATTTACCGTCCTTTTTTACCAAGAAGTGGGCAACAAGAAGGATTGAGTTTTATTCATTCTGAATTGGTGAAAAACATAAAGTTTAGTGCTGGTGGTTTTGAAGCCAAATATGGCGATAAAATGAGTTCGGTTTTAGACATTAAATACAAAGATCCAAAAAAGGCTGCATCTTCAGTAAATATTGGATTGTTGGGCGTTCAAGCAGCTACAGAAGGTGCAAGTAAAAATTTACGATTTACTTATTTAATTGGAGCACGTTATTGGAGTAATAAATACGTTGTTTCAACGCTTGACACAAAAGGCGATTATCAACCTTCATTTACCGATGTACAAGCTTTATTAACTTATCATTTCAGGTCCGATTTAAGTTTAAGTATATTGAGCAGCTATGCTCAAAACAGGTATTTTTTAGTGCCAACCGATAGGCAAACTACTTTTGGAACTGTGAAACAAGCTTTGCAATTAAATGTGTATTTTGATGGAGCAGATTTAATGGAATACAGAACCACAACTACTGCAGCAAGTTTGGTTTATAATCCAACAAGAAAACTTCAGTTGAAGTTAATTAGTTCTATGTTTTATAGCAACGAAAACGAACTTTTTACCATAGAAGGTGCTTATAGATTAAGTGAGTTAGAAACCGATCAAGGAAGTGCTAATTTTGGTAGAGCAAAATCGTTAAGAGGTGTTGGATACTTTATAAATAATGCCCGAAATGGAGTAGAAGCTACAGTTGTAAATGTAGGTCATAGAGGAAGTTACAACAAAGGAAAAAACAATATTCAGTGGGGTACATTTGTTCAAACTGAAAACATATACGACAAACTAAAAGAATGGAACTACCGAGATAGTGCAGGTTTTGCCCAGCCAACTTTGGATTCAAATGGTAATTTGACATTGTTAGATTATTTAAGAACTAGTTTATCGTTAAATACTTTTAGATTGAATGGATATATTCAAAATACAAGGGTTTTAAATAGCAATAACAATATGGTTTTGACTTATGGAATCCGTAGTAATTGGTGGAGTTATACCAATGAAAATGTAATCAGTCCAAGGTTTCAGTTTTCGTTTGAACCAAACAAAAAACACAATAAAAAAATATTTGAAACCAATAAAACGGATTCGAATTGGAGCAAAAAAATGCGTAAAAATTGGATTGTTAAAGCATCTTATGGTTGGTATTATCAAACGCCATTTTACAGGGAATTAAGGTATTCATTTGATTCGTTAGCGGGCAAACTAAATCCCAACATTAAATCACAAAAATCTATTCATTATGTGTTAGGAGCTGAAATGAATTTTAAAGCTTGGAACAGGCCTTTTAAGTTTACAGCCGAAGCTTATTATAAAGATTTGACCAACTTAATTCCTTATGAAATTGACAATGTTAGAATCCGTTATTTTGCCCAAAATATTTCGCAAGGATATGCAACTGGTATAGATTTTAGGGTAAATGGAGAGTTTGTTCGTGGTACAGAAAGTTGGGCTAGCTTAAGTTTAATGAATACGGAAGAAATCATTAGTAATCAATTTACAAAAGACAAAGTTTTAGAAAGAGAAAGATACATTCCACGTTTAACCAATCAAGCGTTTCAATTTGCCATTTTGTTTCAAGATTATTTTCCAAGTAACCCAAGTTATAAAGTGAACTTAATGTTGGTATATGGCAGTGGATTTCCGTTTGGAATTCCTGACCATAATAGGTATAACGACATCAATACAATGCCTAGTTATCGCAGGGTTGATATTGGTTTTACTAAAGATTTGATAGCTGAAAAATTAAAACCTAAACAAAGAAATTCGTTCTTAAAAAAGAACATTAAACATGCAAATATTGCAGTAGAAGTATTTAATTTATTAGGAGTAGATAACACAATTAGTTACACTTGGTTGCAAGATGCCACTGCGCAAACATGGGCTGTTCCCAATTATTTAACTTCTCGCAGGTTGAACGTAAGGTT
>JBMOGB010000196.1:0-7360 GCA_049318585.1 Bacteroidia bacterium
ATATTTATTAATTCCTGATTATTACCCAAAATTTACATCATGTTTAAACGAAATGTTTGCTTTTTATCATACGGAACATATCGAGGTTTCTCAATTGCAATAGTCGTAGTGTCCTGCTACGATTTTAAGAAGTATATCCTTCTAAAATCTAAAATCGTTTATCCATATTCTAAAATCAAAAATAATTTGAACGATTGCTCATTCTTAGTCGTAGCGTCTCGCTACGAATATAATAACAAGGCTCATCTATTGGCATCTTTGTTTTTACAAAAAAATATATTTTATTTCGGCAAGATGCCGCATATATAGCATCGTAGCAGGACGCTACGATGAACAGGGAAAAAAGACAATTTATATTTTGATAAAACCTTATTTTATTTCCCCAACCTTAGTAGCAACAGATACCCCCCCTGTATTTATAACCTTATTAGAATTAAAAATAAGCTAATAAGGTTTGATTTGTGGTTGATTTTATATTTCTACTAAGGTTAATTTTTGCGAATAAGATTTTAAAATTGCCATTCTTTTTATTTTTTAAAACTTATTATAGTCGTAGCGGGATGCTAAGATGAACAGAGGTGCGTCATGGAGTAGTAACCTGACTAATTTATTTACAATAAATTGCTTAAACTATAATTAATATTGAATTGCAAATTCAATTAGGTTTCTATGCAGAATTAGGAGTATACATTGATCAAAATAAGATTTCTTTTTATATTGATTATACATTTTATTATTTTAATCTTACTGTTAATGCAAAACCAAAAGAATCATTTATCAAACAAGGTGAAAATTTATATTTTTCTTCTCTTAAATTATTTGCATATTTTTTTGCTCCTTTTGAAGTAATCACATCTATTAAATTATATAGATAAATACCTATACCACCAGCTATAAAAATATTTCGTGTATTTTCCCATGTGTCAGCATCAGATAAATAACTTTTCTTTAATGAGACTGTCCTTGTCTGGATAGATTTAGTCCAATTACTACTTCTTTGATTTTCTGAAATTACTGCACCTAATATGCAAATTGCTTCACCCGAAAAAATCATAATTCCTTTTTTCTTTTCCTTTTTAAATAATTGCCCCCATCCAGGAATTATCATAGATCTCCATAATGCAGACATTCCATAACCTTGTTTCATCTGAAAGTTGACATCTGTATTTTCTTGTTTAGGTTTGCGAATTAATACCCAATACTCATATTTCCCATTTCGTCTTTGCCAATATTCCTCTTCTATACGTAACCCTCTAATAGAAATTTTCTCTCCTGTATTATTAATAGTAGCCTCAAAATCTATTGAACTATTAACATTTTGATTCTCCGTCTGATTGCTTATCTTTGTTTTACTCTCAACTGTAATTGTGAACTTCCCTTCATTTGAAAGTTGCTGTATAACATCATTTACAGCATATTGTTTTGCAGTTTGCAAAGACACATCATTTGAAAATCCTATATAGTACAGAAAAATTTCACTTTGTGGTTTTTCTTCGAACCATACAGGTTTTTGAGAAGCAGATCTATCAGTAATTTCTTGCCCATTGGCATAACAGGAAACTAAAATAAGTGATAATAAAAGTATTACTTTATTCATAATTTATTGCTTTTATTTAGTAATAGTCAGAAAATCTTTTTTAGTGATTTTCTGACTATCTATTTATTTTTATTCTTCAGAACTTACATTTGAATTCTTCTTTACACTTTTTAAATTATCTATACCCATAAGCTTTTCAAGCTTTTCATGTGCTATATTTGTTTCACTTTCAAGCTTTTTTACGATGATTTTCTTTGCAGCATCCATAGCCATTTCAACGTTATAAGCAATTCTTACCTGAACTTCAATGTTTTTATTTGGTAGTTCTTTATAAATTTCAAAAATCATCATTATTCTCCCTAATTCTTGAGAAATAATTGTTTTTGATGCTTCAACTGTTTTTACCAAGGAGGCTGCTTCCTGATTTGAAAGATCTTGATTGGCAACACTATTTTCAGCTAAAGATGCAATTTGCGAAGATATTAAACCTGCTAATTCTACTTTAGCTAAATTTACAGCTTGCATTTTTGCAGCACTATAATTTCCACCAATCGTTTTAGCATTACTAATGAAATATTTAGGAAACCCCAAATCATCCATTTCGTATTGCTTCATCCATGCAAGATCAAGTTGTTTTTCCATGGGGATAGCTCCTGCCGTAACCATATAGCCATCTTTTTGCATTTTTTTTGATTCACGTCTTGCTTGTTTAGTAGCTTTTTCTTTTATGTCCCCTTTTAATTCTTTTTTATTTTCCTTTGTTTGAGCATTTACTGATTGAATATTTGTAAAAGCACATAAGCAAAGAGTAAAAATGCAAATGATAAAATAATTTGTTTTAATTTTCATTTTGTTAAAATATTTGTTGTTAGCTTACTCTATAAAAGATTTTCAGCATCCTCTTTTTTTTTAAAATTAATGTTCTCCGTTATATATTTGTTGTATTTCTGATAGCGTTAATGTTCTATTATAAAATCTAATATTATCTAATTTACCATTTAAAAAATATCCAGTAGCATTTTTGTTTGTGCCAATATTTGTTTTAATGTTAACGTGCATACTACCTGTTTCTGTTCTTACATCAATAAGATTTCCATCGATATAAAATTTAACAGTATTGCCTTCTCTTAAATATACAAAATGTCTCCAATTATTATCTAAAAGATTACTTGCAGAAGCAGTAAATGTATATGGAGATAAACCATTCATCGCATAATTTACCTTATTATTATTATCAATACTAACCCAATTGTCTGTATAAATACCCCCATTTTGATTAAAAAGTGTAAATGTATTTGAAATTGTCTTTACCCATGCACAAAAACTAAAATTTACTGAACCTGAATAAAAAGCATTCATAATTGATATATATGAATTTGAACCATTAAATTGTGCACAATAACCATTCCCATTTGGTCCTCCATTTGTAAAAGTTAATCCACCATTAGAAACGCCATTATAATTACCAACTTCATCATTACAATTTTGGTTATCAAATTTATAAAATGAAATTAATCCATTGGAAATTATATAAGGATCAGCGCCAGAAGTTAAAAAAGAAACTTCATTACTATATCCAGTACCTACATTATTTGTAGCATAGGCTTTCACATAATAAGTTGTACTGAGAGTAAGGTTGCTTAAATTACTATTGTAAGAACCAGTTGTAGCCATAGTGCCTAGTGTTGTTTTGAAATTACTAACTGTTGGATTAGGTGATGTATTCCAGCAATGGCCATATTGGGTTGCATTGCCAGAACCTAAATTTGTTATTGCACCAGTAATATCAGCTGTTGTTTGACTGATATTGCTTGCAGCGTTGCAAGTTAAAGATGGAACAGTTGCTGTTGGGGTTGTTGTAAAAACTTGGTCAGTACTATAGCCTGTTCCATTGCTATTTGTTGCATAAGCTCTAATATAATAGGTTGTATTTGGTTGAAGTCCTGAAATGTTACTTGTAAATGAACCAGTTGCAGAAGTTGGACCAAGTGTTGTAATATTATTTGAAGTAGTTGGATTGGGTGTTGTTGACCAACAATGACCTCTTTGAGTTACATTTGTACTACCTATATTTGTTATATTTCCTGAGACTTCTGCCGTAGATTGAGAAATATTTATTGCATTAGCACAAGTAACCGTTGGTGCATTAGGATTTGCAATGATAAGACTTACAGTAATTGTAGCATTTCCTCCATTTGATGTTATTGAAAAGCTTTGGTTGTATGTTCCTTGCGATAAACCAGTTCTATCTGCCAACACATTAATTGCATCAGTTTCTGTTGTTGTTGAACCACTAATAGGATTAATACTTATCCAAGTAATATTTTCTACAATTGACCATTGAAGGGTGCCAGCACCGGAATTTTTAATTTCAATAGGTAATGTTGTTAAATTTGAACCAAAATCAACATTGGTAAGGTTTACTGAAAGTGATGGAGTATTGGGTAAAATTGAAATATCACACTTTCGTGTTTGCTCTCCAATGATATTAACTGTTTTTGTATTTGATTGAAAACCTTGTTTACTCGCCTGTATAGTATAATCTCCTAATGCAAGATCATTAAAATTATATTTTCCATCATTACCAGTAATAGCCGATGCATTTGAAGGGCTAATGGTTATAGATACACCTTGAACAGGCTCATTCGTAATTGAATTAGAGATAATCCCTTCTACATTGCCTTTTAAGCTAACAGTATCCTCTTTTTTACAAGAATTAATTATTGAAAAAATTGAAAGCATAAAAATGCAAATGATAAAATAATTTGTTTTAATTTTCATTTTGTTAAAATATTAGTTGTTAGCTTACTCTTTTTAAAAGATTTTCAGCTTCCTCTTTTTTAAAAAATTAATGTTCTCCATTATATATTTGTTGTATTTCTGTTTGAGATAAGTCTCTATTATAAATTCTTATATTATCCATACTTCCACTAAAAAAATTTGTACCATAAACAGGGCTTCGTCTACCAATTACAAGACCCGAATTAGCCCATGAATATGTACCACAAGTTGTAGATTGTATAAGATTAGCATCAATGTATAATTTCGTATTATAAGCACTATTTTTAAGTATTGTAATCATATGCCATTGATTATTTAAAGCTAAACTACTGATATTGTTCGTAAAATTGAAAGAACCAGTAAGTATACCTGATGACAAATAAAACTTAAGACAATTTGTGTGCTCTGGATCTTCACCAATAATATAAAAAGAAGAACTTGACGTTTTTATCCAGAAATTAATACTCATAGCTGATAAACCATAAAATGGATTTTGTCCTAATCCTAAATAAGATGAAACGCCGTCAAAAATAGCTGAATTTCCTGAACCACTAGGAGTATTTGTTGAGTATGTTAAACTGTAGGGTACTCCATTAAATGTTCCCAATTCATCAGTAGCATTTTGGTTATCAAATTTATAAAATGAAATTAATCCATTGGAAATTATATAAGGATCAGCGCCAGAAGTTAAAAAAGAAACTTCATTACTATATCCAGTACCTACATTATTTGTAGCATAGGCTTTCACATAATAAGTTGTACTGAGAGTAAGGTTGCTTAAATTACTATTGTAAGAACCAGTTGTAGCCATAGTGCCTAGTGTTGTTTTGAAATTACTAACTGTTGGATTAGGTGATGTATTCCAGCAATGGCCATATTGGGTTGCATTGCCAGAACCTAAATTTGTTATTGCACCAGTAATATCAGCTGTTGTTTGACTGATATTGCTTGCAGCGTTGCAAGTTAAAGATGGAACAGTTGCTGTTGGGGTTGTTGTAAAAACTTGGTCAGTACTATAGCCTGTTCCATTGCTATTTGTTGCATAAGCTCTAATATAATAGGTTGTATTTGGTTGAAGTCCTGAAATGTTACTTGTAAATGAACCAGTTGCAGAAGTTGGACCAAGTGTTGTAATATTATTTGAAGTAGTTGGATTGGGTGTTGTTGACCAACAATGACCTCTTTGAGTTACATTTGTACTACCTATATTTGTTATATTTCCTGAGACTTCTGCCGTAGATTGAGAAATATTTATTGCATTAGCACAAGTAACCGTTGGTGCATTAGGATTTGCAATGATAAGACTTACAGTAATTGTAGCATTTCCTCCATTTGATGTTATTGAAAAGCTTTGGTTGTATGTTCCTTGCGATAAACCAGTTCTATCTGCCAACACATTAATTGCATCAGTTTCTGTTGTTGTTGAACCACTAATAGGATTAATACTTATCCAAGTAATATTTTCTACAATTGACCATTGAAGGGTGCCAGCACCGGAATTTTTAATTTCAATAGGTAATGTTGTTAAATTTGAACCAAAATCAACATTGGTAAGGTTTACTGAAAGTGATGGAGTATTGGGTAAAATTGAAATATCACACTTTCGTGTTTGCTCTCCAATGATATTAACTGTTTTTGTATTTGATTGAAAACCTTGTTTACTCGCCTGTATAGTATAATCTCCTAATGCAAGATCATTAAAATTATATTTTCCATCATTACCAGTTATAGCCGATGCATTTGAAGGGCTAATGGTTACAGATACACCTTGTACAGGCTCATTCGTAATTGAATTAGAGATAATCCCTTCTACATTACCTTTTAAATTACTAGTTTCGTCTTTTTTACATGAGTATATTAGTGTAAAAACAGAAACAATAAAAATTGCTAAAATTAAGATTTGTTTTTTCATTTTATTAGTTTTTTGTTACTGATATATTTATGGTTGCATTTCCTCCATTCGAAGATATTATTATTGATTGTGAATAATTTCCTGGATTTAAATTAGTTCTATCAACACTTACAATAAGATTACCAGTTTCTGTTGTAATAGATCCTTGTATAGGATTACATGAAATCCAATCAATATTCTCATTAATATTCCAGTTTAAAATCCCCTTACCAATATTAGTTATAGATATTGGTAAAGCATTTAGATTTGAACCAAAATCGAGACTTGTAACAGATGTATTTAGAATAGGAATAATACGAGTTAAAGAAATATCACCATTTCTATCTAAATCGGGTTCAACTGTTACCGTTTTAACATTAGTAATATATCCATTTTTTGAAGCTTGTATTGTATAATTAGTAGATTCTAAGCTTATAAATTCATATTTGCCATCAGTTCCTGTTAATTTTGATGAATTTGTAGGACTAAGTGTAATTAGTGCACCTTGTATCGGTTCATTCGTAATAGCATCTGTAATTATTCCCTTTATATTTCCATATAATTGGGTATCTTCACTTTTCTTACATGATGATATCGCAATAAAAATAGTAAAAATAAAAATAAAAGTCTTTTTCATTTTGTCTTTTTAAGCCCCAAGGTTCTTTCAGGCAGTTATTATTTATTTGATTTACACAAAATAAAAAGGGCGTGAACCTCTGCTTTAATATTCAATTTTCAAAAGGTATCGCCAAACACCCTACAGGAATTGAAATAAAGCAAGAGGAACACACCCTTTTAGGTGTGCTGCCTCTGCTATTTCTCCCCTGTATTAAAATTGGCGATTTTATTGAAAGAGAAATATTTTAAGCAACGCTATTTTTTATTATGTTTTACTTTCTACATGAGATGATATGGTATTAGTTATAAATATTGAGAACAAATGTACAACAATAAATAAAATAAAAAGCAAATAAATTGCAAAATATTTCAATAAATAATCAGTAAAATGCTGCTTTTGTTAATTGTTAAGCCTTTTACGACACAAATAAAAATTCATTTTTTAACAAAAAATCTTCTAAAAACGAAACACTTATAGTTGTTTCGTATTATTTTTGTGGTGTTTTTTAGTTAAATAAATTATCCATTCAAAA
>JBMOGB010000197.1:0-7297 GCA_049318585.1 Bacteroidia bacterium
GCACTATATATCGGTAACATCAGTAAAACTATAAAAGTAACTTTGTGCCGTAGGCTCTATATATCGGTAACATCGGTAAAACTATAAAAGTAACTTTGTGCCGTAGGCACTATATAACGGTAACATCTGTAAAACTATAAAAGTAGCTTTGTGCCGTAGGCACTATATATCGGTAACACCTGTAAAACTATAAAAGCAACTTTGTGCCGTAGGCTCTATATATCGGTAACATCGGTAAAACAATACAAGTCACTTTGTGCCGTAGGCTCTGTATATCGGTAACATCAGTAAAACTATAAAAGTAACTTTGTGCCGTAGGCACTATATATTGGTAACATCGGTAAAACTATAAAAGTAACTTTGTGCCGTAGGCACTATATATCGGAAACATCGGTAAAACAATACAAGTCACTTTGTGCCGTAGGCTCTGTATATCGGTAACATCAGTAAAACTATAAAAGCCACTTTGAGCCGTAGGCACTATATATCGGTAACATCGGTAAAACTATAAAAGTAACTTTGTGCCGTAGGCACTATATATTGGTAACGTAAAACACCAACCAAACCACTACTAAAACTGGTAATAAATAGGGAACACTATATTTGAAAATATAATCACCAAAACTTGGCATTTTTACTCCTGCTTTATCAGCAATAGATTTAACCATAAAATTAGGACCATTTCCTATATAAGTCATCGCACCAAAAAATACCGCACCAGTAGATAATGCTGAAAGAAAATTGATGTTATCAGTTTTCAAAAATTCCTTAACATCACTCATGTTATCTATGCTAAACCCAAACTTAGCAAGCACCACAGCAAACACATTTAAATAGGTAGGCGCATTATCGAGCACCGATGAAAAAACACCACTGAACCAATAGGCAACACTTACAGAAATTTTACTGCTAATATCAGGGTTTTGAGCCATGTGTTCTAACCATTGCAAAGCAGGAATCATGGTTAAAAAAATACCAATAAAAAGCCATGCCACTTCTTTAATTGGTTCAAACGAAAAGTCGTTACTTTCTAATGCTTTTTTATTGCTTAATTTAAAGCAAAAAAATGCTGCACTTAATTGAATAATTTCACGAATAAAAGATAATTTTTTACCGTCAACTGCTATATGCGGAAGTCCATCAATAATATTAGGATCTATAAAAATACTTATGATTCCAATGCCTAGCCAAATAAAATTCATTTTACCATTTATAATAATTTTATTGGTGTAATGTGTGCTAACGTCCACATCATCTAATTGTGTGTTTTTTCTATCTACTAAAAAGAAAACAAATAAAATACCTGCAATGCCAACAATCCATTTTGGTAATAAATGAATAAAAGTCCATTGAAAAGGAACCCCTTTTAAGTAACCCATAAACAATGGAGGATCTCCAATTGGAGTTAACAATCCACCTAAATTAGATACAATAAAGATAAAGAATACTACATGGTATGGCTTTAAACGATATCGATTGATGCGCATAAAAGGTTTGATTAACAATACTGAAGCACCTGTAGTTCCTAAAAAATTAGTAAGAATAGCTGCCAATAATAAAAACAAAATATTATTGATTGGTTTACTTTCAATATCTACAAAAACATAAATGCCACCGCTAGCCACAAACAAAATGGTAAGCAAACTTATAAATGAAATATATTCACCAATGGTTTCTAAAGGATGTGTAAAATTATCCATTGCAAAGCCATAATACAAAAACACAATTGCACCTAAACCAACGCTAACTTTTGAATAATGATGATGCCAAAATTTTTCAAGAAAAATAGGACCTATGGCAATTAAAAGTAACAATAATACAAAAGGAAAAACTAAAAATAAAGGTGGAATTGCGTGCATGTAAATGAATTGAAAAAATTAAGAATAAAATTTAATAAAAAATGATTTTATTGCAAATAAAAAAGAAAACAAATATGAAGAAATTATTGCTAATATTTACACTTTTATTGATAAATAAAAGTGAAGCAAATACACCTTTTGCTTGTCCTTACTCACTTCTACAAAGTATTTCGGAAGAACAAAAAATAGAAAAGCTAATTAGTTCTATAGAAAAAAGTGATGCTATATTTATAAGAAACGGAACAGAATACCCAGCAAAAGAAGCGGCTGACCATTTAAGAATGAAACGTAAAAAAGCAGGTAATAAAGTAAAGACCGCCAAAGATTTTATTGACTTAATAGCCAGTAAATCATATATGAGTGGCGAAGCCTACAAAATGAAATTCAAAAACGGTTCTACTATTAACACCCGCGATATGCTGTATAATGAACTTAGAAAATTAGAGAAGAACTAATAAATTAAAAGTGCTAAAATAAGCATAAGCCATAAACAGGAACAACAAAATGGCTAACTTTAAAAGTTTAAGTGTTACGTTTTCGAAACTTTACAATACTGACACTTTAACCTAAAATAAGTATTCGAAAATCTATAGTTTATAATGTTTGAAAATTATATTCAGTTTTATTGAACAAAACAATCAAAAAAACTATTTGAATTTGTTTCTTAAATCTGTCATTGGTTTTTCGAAAAACACAAAAATTAAAGAAGAAAGTGTTAAACACAAAAACCAATAAAACAAATAAACACCTAATGCTTGTGTAAAATTCCAACCCTGTCCTGCATTGGTATATTGTTTAAAATTTTCGGCTAATAAACCTCCATTTATTAGGTACAATGAATAGGAAATAATAGAAATAGCAGTAATTGGTTTTGCAATAAACTGAAGTTTTGTAGTTTTCATTTCCGATAAAAAAGGAAGAATAAAAGCAATGGAAATACTTAAAAATGTAAAGAAAAAAGTGTTTGAAAGTAAACCTTTATATTCATCGGTTATGGTTTTTTGTAAAGTCATTAATACCATAATTCCCAACATACCAATAACAAAAAGCAAAACATTATTTTGCTTCCAAAAAGCAGGTTTTTTATAAGCAATATATGCAGCTATAAATCCATAATAAATCGCATCGAGCCTAATTAACGCTACTTCTCTAAATTGATAACTCCATTTAAAATCAAGTTCATGCATGTAATTTGGTAAAAAATAAGTAGAATAGATCATTCGAAGCATGGTAACAAAAATAATAAGACCAATGCTTACATATAAAAAATACGAATCGTTTCCTTTGCCATTTTTACCAAAAACATAAGCACTTAAAGCCAGAATTAGAGGAGAAATTAAATACGAAATTTCCTCAATACATAAACTCCACGACTCTTCAAAAAAGTATGGTGGATGGTTCCAAATATTTTGTACAAAAATTAAATAACGCCACATGGCATCGGGTTTTTGTAAATAGTAAACAATAAAGTATACCAATAATATAAAATAATAATTGGGTAAAGTCCTTAACCAGCGCCTCATCCAAAAGGTTTTTATGCTTTTGAAATTCAATGAAAAATTATTCTTTTGAAATTGTTTTAGCAGAATACCTCCAATTAAATAACCACTTAAAACAAAAAACAACTCAACTCCTAAAATTCCGCTGCCGTGCAAAAGCGCTTTTAAAGGTTTTGGAAAAGTGGTTTCAATCATCCAGCGCGAATGACCCATTACTACTAAAACAATGGCAACAAAACGAAGTAAATCAAGTCCGAATATTCTGTTTTCGGTTTTAAATATGTCGGCAAATCGTTTGTACATGGTTTTAAAATTAGGTGCAAAGTAGTGTTTTATTGATTCAAATTTGCCTGAATTGTTCAGAATTTAAAGCTTACAATTCTTAAATATAGACACTTTTATTGTCAGTATAAATTCAAGTTTTATTATACTTTTGAATTATAAATATTACTATTTTATAACTACTTATTTTGATAAAAAAAAACACATATTACATAGTTTTTATACTTTTATTTATTGCTTGCAATAAAACTGAAAACAAGGTGATTACAATAGAAAAACCTTTTTTCATTAAATGTGTAGATGCGTCATTTATACCCGAAATTAGAAAATCAAACCTAATTACAAAAAATGAAATGGGCCAAGTAGAAGATATGCTTGTAACTTTAAAAAATGCTGGAGTAAATACTATAAGATTACGCATTTGGAACAACCCAGCAAATACACATTCAGGTTTTGAAGAAGTAAAAAACTTGAGTGCTGAAATAAGAAAAATGGGCTTAAAAGTTTGGCTTACCATTCATTATTCCGACACTTGGGCTGACCCAGGAGCACAAACAAAACCAAGCGCTTGGAATGGTTTAACATTTACACAAATAAAAGACAGTTTGAGAAACTATACAGCAAAAATTACAACTGAAATAAAACCTGAATATGTGCAAATTGGCAACGAAATAAACAATGGTTTTTTATGGCCAGAAGGAAGTTTTTCAAACAAAACCCAAATGCTTGACTTGTTAAATGAAGGTATAAAAGCCGTAAGAGAAAATGCTAGTGGAACTAAAATTATTATTCATTTTGCAGGACATAAAAATGCTGATTATTTTTATTCCCAATTAGCCAATATGAATTACGATATCATTGGACTTTCTTATTATCCGTTATGGCATGGAAAAAGTTTAGATACTTTGCAAATGAATTTACAATCACTGAGTTCAAAATTTAAAAAAGATATTTTAATTGCTGAAACCTCCTACCCTTTTACCTTTGGTTGGAACGATTGGACCAATAATATCATTGGCGATAGCAGCCAAATTTTACCACAATTTCCTGCATCTATTCAAGGTCAAAAAGCGTATTTGAATAAAATAAAAGAGATTGTTTCAACCACACCAAACGGTATTGGGTTTGCTTATTGGGGTGCTGAGTTTATTGCATTTAAAGGCACTGAAGCCAAAGATGGATCTAGTTATGAAAACCAAGCATTATGGGATTTTACCAACAAAGCTTTGCCAGCAATGAGTGTGTTTAAGGATTAGAAAAGATTTTTATTGTTTGAAATCCAAAACTCCTAATGAGTTGAATATTTAAGTTGAAATTACATTTACATTATTGATCAAAACCTATGTTTTGAGTTATTCAACTCCTTCGGAGTTGTTTATTCCAACATCAATTATTCACCGAGTTTCACTCGGTGCTATTCAAATTCAACTCCTTCGGAGTTAAAAGTTTACTAAAACTTGGAAGAATGTAACGATACGAGAAACAACTCTGAAGGAGTTGAATTTGAATAACCCTGCATGAAATGCAGGGAAAATGTAATAGAAAGTAAAACAACTCTGAAGGAGTTGAATTTTGTATAATTCCATTTCATTACAAAATCTTCTGAAACTTCCATTTTTACTCTGTCAAAATATTTTATATTTGCAGCCCATGATGAGTGAACCATTAAATTATTTAGTATTAGCATATTATAATTATACCCGAATTGAAGATGCTGGAACTTTTGCTCCTTTGCATTTGGCCTATTGTAAAAATTTAAAACTTCGAGGAAGAATTTATGTAGCCCAAGAAGGAATAAATGGAACCATTAGCGGAACCAAAGAAGCTTGTGAACATTACATGCGCGATTTAGTGGCTGATCCTCGTTTTGCTACTACAGAATTTAAAATTGACGAAGTTGCTGAACATGCTTTTCAACGTATGCATTGTAGGTACAAAACCGAAATTGTTTACAGCGGTTTGCGCGATCCAAATGTAATTGACCCAACAAAACAAACCGGTAAACATTTAAAAGGTGAAGAATTTTTGGATTTAAAAGACCAAGACGATGTGGTGATTATTGATGTAAGAAGCAATTATGAAACACGATTAGGTAAATTTAAAAATTCAATCACTTTGGATATGGAAAACTTCAGAGAATTTCCTGATAAAATTGCTGAATTGGAAAAATATAAAGGGAAAAAAGTAATTACTTGTTGCACTGGTGGAATTAAATGTGAAAAAGCTTCTGCACTTTTATTAAAAGAAGGTTTTACCGATGTTTATCAATTGCATAATGGCATTATTGGTTATGCTAAAGAAACTGGAGGTAAAGACTTTGACGGCATGTTATATGTTTTTGATGGCAGGGTAAATGTGTCAGTAAATGAAGTGAATCCAACTGTTATTTCTCCTTGCAAAAAATGTGGTGGACCAGCTCCTCGTAATTTGAATTGTGCCAATGTAGAATGTAACGACCAATTTAATATGTGTGATGAGTGTGCCCAAGAAATGGAAGGCGCATGCTCTGATGCTTGCAAGGTTCATCCACGCAAACGGGAGTTTAACGGAACTGGTTACTACACCCGATTTGCCATTGATTAGTTGAAAGTTTAACTCCAATATAGATTTTTTTTTAGTACAAGGCAGTTTAAAAAACTTCAACTAATGACAAATCTATACCGAAAAAATATTTATGCTACCACAAAAAAATATTTAAAACCCAATTTGATTTGACACAATTCGTTATATTTATGGTAACATAATTTTTAGATTTAATTTACTCAGTTTTCACTAAAACAGAAATTTACTTTGTAAGTTTTGCCCATGTCAATTGGATAAATGTTTTCAGCCAGAGTCTTATCAATACGCTCACTCACGAGGACGCAAGTGAGTGCTAAAAAAACTAATAGGTTATATAAGTTGTAACACAATCTGTTCAAAAACATGAACTACATCACACTCAACCAATCACACATTTAACCAAGTTAACCCAACCATTCAACTTATCAACTAATTTACATATCAACTCAAAAATCAAAAAATAAGTTTTTCTTTGTAAGCCAAATCATGAGTAAGGATAAATTATATAAACGCATTAATATTTTAAACAAAAAAGCAAGTTTTGAGTTTCAGCTGTTAACCAAATACACCGCTGGAATGGTGCTTGGCGGTACTGAAGTAAAATCAATTAAAGCAGGAAATGCATCTATTACTGAAGCTTATTGTTTTTACCAAAACGATGAATTATATATTCGAAACATGAATATTGGTTCGTTTAAACAAGGTAGTTTTAGTAACCACGAACCACTGGCTGTTAGGAAATTATTACTAAAAAAAGTTGAACTTAAAAAACTTCAAAAACGTGGTGATGAAAAAGGATTTTCAATTGTTCCTTTAAAATTATTTGAAGCTGAAAATGGATTTATAAAAATAGAAATTGCGTTAGCTCAAGGAAAAAAAGCTTTTGATAAACGCGAAAGTATTAAAGAACGAGATGTGGAAAGAAACATGCGTAGAAAAGAGGATTAATTTATTTAGTTAATAGACAATAGACGATAGACGATTAACAATAGACAATAGACGATAGACAATAGACGATAGACGATAGGCAATAGACGATAGACGATAGACAATAGACGATAGACGATAGACGATAGACGATAGACGATAGACGAT
>JBMOGB010000198.1:0-7238 GCA_049318585.1 Bacteroidia bacterium
TCTAAATGTAATTCCCCTTTTGAGGGGTGGCCGAAGGCCGGGGTGGAATAATATTAGTTTATAAAATAACAAACATCGAATAAGGAACACTGAATTTTGAAGTTTCGTTTTTACTAAAATTTAAAAATGTTCTAAATGTAATTCCCCTTTTGAGGGGTGGCCGAAGGCCGGGGTGGAATAATATTTATTCAAAAAATAAAGAATATTGAATAAGGAATATCAAATGTTGAAGTAATAAATAATTCTACATTCAAAATCCAACATTCAAAATCAATTTTTTATATTGCTGCATATTTATAAATTGCGAACGCATGAAGAAAATTATATTTACCCTATATACTTCCTTGGCTTGCCTTACTTACCTAAGCGCACAAGAAGGAGATTCAAAAAAAGACAATGGCGAATTTTCAGGGAACTTTCAAAATACGAATCAGTTTTATATAAACGACCCCAAAATTGGAACCAATACCACCCAATACAAACGTGAACTTTCGAGTGCTGATGCATGGTTATATTTAAGCTATAAACTAAAAGGTTATAAGTTCAATGTGAGGTACGATATGTTCAATAACTCACCACTTTTTGATCCACAAATAGCATTTACACAAAGCGGAATTGGTATTTGGAATTTAAGTAAAGACGTTGATAAATTTAACATTACAGTTGGTTATTTTTATGATCAGTTTGGAACTGGAATGGTGTTTAGGGCTTTTGAAGACAGAAACTTAGGATTGGACTTTGCCATTAATGGTGCAAGAGTAATTTATACTCCAACAGAAAATACAGTCATTAAAGCATTTACTGGTTTACAAAAATTCAGATTTGATGTTCGACCAGAAGTGATAAAAGGAGTAAATATTGAACACCGAATTGAATTCAATGAAAATACAAATATTCAATTAGGAGCAAGTGGAGTAAACAGAACCATTGACCAAAATACCATGAATAATATTGTGGGAGCTATTAATAATTACGAACTCAAAAACAGATTTATTCCAAAATATAATGTGTTTTTAGGTAATGTTTACAATACTTTGAGTTATAAAAAATTTAGCCTTTATACTGAATATTGTCAAAAAAGTGCGGAAACTATTTTCAATCCAATTTTAGATAGGATGGAACTAAAAGATGGTAGAGTTTATTATACCAGTTTATCTTATTCAACCAAAGGTTTGGGCATCAATGCACAATACAAACGCATTGAAAGTTTTTCGTTACGAACTTCTCCATTAGAAAATTTAAACTTAGGAATGATTGCTTATTTGCCAAGTTTAACTCGCCAAAATGTGTATCGCTTATTAGCAAGGTATAATGCAGTTGTTCAGGAATTAGGTGAAAATGCGTTAGGAATGGAATTTACCATAAAGCCGCAAGCTGCCTATTTTAAAAAGCATCAAACTACCATCAATATCAATACAAGCATAGTTGTAGGTAAAGATAATTTTGATGCTGCTCGTCTAAATCCTGTAAATTTTGATACCGATACTGCTCGTTATTTTAGAGAACATTATATTGATGTATCGCACAAATTCAATAAGAAATTTAAAGCCATGTTGGGTTTTCAATACATAAATTATAACCAACAATTATTTGAACTTAAATCAAAACTATATGAGTACGTAACAGCAAAAACTTATTTTGGTGAAATGACTTATAAGTTAACTCCAACTCGTTCGTTAAGAGTTGAAGCCCAATATTTACAAACCAAACAAGATTTAGGAAGTTTTGTTAATGGAACTGTAGAGTTAAACATTGCACCGCATTATTCATTCAGTGTTGGCGATATGGTGAATGTTGATAGAGTAGTTAGAGATGCAAGTCAAGGAACAGATTTAGTTCATTATTGGAATGTATTTGGAAGCTACACTTACAAAACAACTAGAATGACTGCAGGTTATATTAAGCAAGTAGAAGGTGTAAACTGTACTGGTGGCGTTTGCCGTGTAGAACCAGCATTTAGTGGGGTTAGAGTTACTTTACAAACTAATTTTTAAAACATAAATTATGAAGAATATATTTAAAATTTTAGCTGCAAGTTTATTATTACTTTCAGCATGTGAAGAAGTAATTCCAACAGGTTTAAACTTGTTACCCGAAAGAAGTATTTTTGATACTACTTATATTACTAATGTTATTCCTGCTCCGCAACAAGCCAATGTATTAATTGAAGATTTTACAGGTGTAAAATGTGCAAATTGTCCTAGAGCACAAACAGTAGCAAAAAATATTGTTGCTGCTAATCCAAAAAGAGTTTTTGTAATGGGAATTCATCCAGGTAAAGGGTTGTTAAATTCTTTTGTATCTCCATTTAAAACTCCAGGCGATGACCATGATAGTAAATATGACTTTAGAACTGATGAAGGTGCTGATATTATTACTTTTTTAGGTAGTTCTGGTGGATTACCAATTGGTTCAATCAATAGAACTAAATTTAATGGTGAAAGTGCTATTTTAATTGATGATCCAAAATGGAATGGATTTACTCTTGGTTTACTAAATAATAATTCTATCGTAAATATTGATACTTTTAGTAACAAAGGTGTATATTTTGTAGAGGCCAATAAAATACGAATGAATGTAAAACTTACATTTACATCATCAACAAATGATTCTCAATATATAAGTATTGCAATTATTGAAAATGGTTTAGTTGATTTTCAAAAAAGTGGTAGTATTACGATTGAAGACTATGACCATGAACATGTTTTGCGCAGAATGGTTACTCCAGCTACTGGCACTCAGTTAAAGGCTTCAATTAAAGCTGGACGTGTATTTGAAACCACTTATGATTATGAAATAACTCCAACCGAAACTTGGAATAAGAAAAATTTGAAAGTTTTGGTTTTTGTCCATAATGGAACTAATGGTAATAATAAATTTGTTATTCAACAAGTTCAAGAATACGAAATTCATTAATGAAATTATTCAGCAAATTTTTATTGTTTTCTAGTGTGTTTTTATGCGCTTGCAATGGTGTTGATCAAGCATATTTAGATTCAATAGTTGCGCATAGAAACAGCACTAATCACGATTTTTTCAATCCAGAAACTACACCTTTGGATACCACAAAATTGAAAACATTTGCTGGTCTAAAATACTTTGAAGTAAACCAAAATTACAAAGTGAAAGCCACTTTGACCAAATATGCTGATATGCCCAATTTTGAATTGCCACATTCGCATAACAGCAGTAAACCTTATAAGCAATTTGGAAAAATTTCGTTTGACTTAAATGGTAAAAACTATGAATTAACAGTGCTAGAAGCTGTGGTAAAAAAAGAGGAATACAAAAACTATTTGCTAATTTGTTTTACCGACTTAACAACTGGAACTGAAACTTATGGAGGCGGAAGATATATAGATATTGAAGCACCTAAAACCAATTTAGTGGATATAGATTTTAACTTAGCTTATCATCCATATTGTGTTTATAACAGCAATTATACTTGCCCAATTCCTCCAAAAGAAAATAAATTGAATTGTAGGATAGAAGCTGGGGAGAAGCTGTAAATTTTGCCCTTCGACAAGCTCAGGGTGACAAATATTTTGGATTTTGAAAGTATGAATGATAAAGTATGAAGTATAAAAAACACATCAACACTTCAACACATTAACCTTTTAAAACTTCAACACTTTAAACCTCCAAAACTATCAAATCATTGCTGAAAGCATCCGAATTTTGAAGCACTTTTTCTATTAAATCATCAAACAGATTGATGTCGTGCATCATCACATTTTCTAAACGTTCCTGAAATGTTCCATTGGGGAAAATGCGTTCTTTTAGCTTCAACATTTTTACAATATTGTCTTCTTGTTTTTGCTCTCTAGCTTTTTTGTAGGATTTAAAATTAGCCATCAAAACCTTCTTGGATTCCAACTTAAATTGCAATAATTCTTTTCCTGAAATTGGGTCAATATTTTTTACTTCGTCAAACATTTGTTGTAATAAAACATCTATTTGATTGGCATTTTCAATAAAACTGGTAGCCGAATGTTTTTGTAAATATTTGTCGGTTAAATCGGAATCATTTAAAAACATATCGCTAATGGTTAAACCCATTTTTTCTATTTTATCTTTGGTCGATTTACCCAATAATAAATAAGAATTGCGTTGCATTACAACCGGAAACGGAACTTGATGTGCCTCAAAAACTAGCTGTAATTGTAACCAATAAGCCACTTCGGCCGGTCCACCAATATAAGCCAAGTTTGGTAAAATCAATTCTTGGTAAACTGGGCGTAAAACTACATTTGGACTGAAACGTTCAGGATAATTTTCTATTTCAGATTTTAACTCCTCAGTAGTAAAAACTACATCTGTTTCGTTTAATTTAAAGTGAATTACTTCTGGCTTAATCAACCTGCGACCCAATTCAGGATGCAAGTAAAAAAAGTTTACTTCCCTCCCATTTATTTGTAATTTATAGTTTTGACTTAAGGCTTTATTGGTTTCTTGAATGGCTTCAAAACTTTTTTGCTCAAAAATATCGTTGATCATTACTGGTTTCAAAAGCGTTTTCAAAGCTTTATTGTCAGCATCAATAATTACCAAACCTTGGTTTTTAAATAATTCGTGAACTAATTTTTGTGTTCCAATGCTAAAATTATTGTTCGACAAAAAACTTTCTTGCAATAATTTTATCCATTTTTTTGCTTTATCTCTTTCACCTAAAATTGGAATCAATTGTTCAATTAAAGCTTCAATCCCAGTATTATCAATATATCCAACGGGTTTTGAATTAGTTTCTTTTTGCCATTTTATTTCTTTTCCAAATAAATAAATGCTACTAATTTCTTCAAAATCGTGGTCTTCGCTAGCCATCCAAAATACAGGCACAAAATTTTGCTGTGGGTATTTTTCTTGAAGTTGTTTAGCTAAATTAATGACTGTGGCAATTTTATAAATAAAATACAATGGCCCTGTAAATAAAGCCAATTGATGCCCAGTAGTTACAGTAAAAGTATTGGTGTTTTTAAGTGATAAAGTGTTTAAATATGTTGCATCTTTATCTCCTAATTCGATTCCAGCATTTTTATACTGATTCAATAATGCATCAACTAAAACATTTCTATTTTCTGTGTTAAAATGTTTGCTTTTGATGGCTTCGCCAAATGAGTCAATGTTTGGCGCATATTTATAAAATGGCTTTAAAACGTCTTTTTGTTCTAAATAATCTTTGGTAATTGCAGGAATAAGTCCTGTGCTTGTTATTGGAATATTTGTTGACATTGATGTTTTTTGTTATTCGTCATTGAAAATTACAAAGCAATCTTTTTTTTTAAAATCAAGTGTTTTAAGTAAATTTATTCAAAACATTGAATTGCCTTTTTTATTTAAAACTTTAATTATAAAAGTAAAAACATACAGACAGTTCGAGCGAAGTCGAGAACCAATTAAAAATGTCTCGACTTCGCTCGACATGACTTCCTAGTCTAACTCTATATTACTTTACTTCCTTCACAATGACGGTGAAAAACTAAACTATTTTACCGTATAAGTCAAAATCTTCAGCACTTTCAATTTGCACATTGGCAAAATCGCCAATTTTTGCATAGTATTTTTTAGCATCCACCAATACTTCGTTATCTACCTCAGGACTATCAAATTCAGTACGACCAACCCACATACCATTTTCTTTTCTGTCAAAAAGCACTTTGTAAGTATTGCCAATTTTGGCTTGATTTATTTTTGCAGAAATACCTTGTTGAATTTCCATGACAATGGCAGCACGTTCTTCTTTCACTTCTTGCGGTACATCGTCCACCATTGTTCCAGCATGGGTTCCATCTTCATGACTATAGGTGAAAATTCCTAATCTATCAAACTGGTTATGCTCTACAAATTTGCATAGATCTTTAAAATCTTGTTCTGTTTCACCAGGATGCCCAGCAATTAAAGTAGTTCTTATTGCAATTCCTGGAACTTTATCTCTTATGGAATCAACTACTTCTTGTGTGCGTTTGGTAGTAATTCCTCTGCGCATTATTTTCAGCATATTATCGCTAGTATGTTGCAAAGGAATGTCAATATAATTACAAATATTGCTACGTTCAGCCATTACATCCAACGCATCCATAGGAAACTGACTTGGATAAGCATAATGCAAACGCAACCATTCTAATCCTTCTACATCCGAAATTCTACGCATTAATTCAGCCAATTTCCGGTCGCCATAAATGTCTAAACCGTAATATGTGCTGTCTTGCGCAATCATCAAAATTTCTTTGGTGCCATTTTTTACCAAACTTTTCACTTCCGTTTCTAATTGCTCAAAAGTTTTAGAAACATGTTTGCCTCGCATAATTGGAATGGCACAAAACGAACAAGGCCTATCGCAACCTTCCGAAATCTTTAAATAAGCATAATGACTTGGAGTAGTTAATAAACGTTCACCAATCAACTCATGCTTGTAATCAGCCCCCAAAGTTTTTAGTAATTGTGGCAAATGTAAAGTACCAAAATACTCATCTACATCGGTAATTTCTTTTTCTAAATCGGGTTTATAACGCTGACTTAAACAACCTGTAACATATAATTTATCAATTTGTCCAGCTTGTTTTGCTTCTGCATAACGCAAAATGGTGTCAATACTTTCTTGCTTGGCATTATCAATAAAACCGCAAGTATTGATAACAATTATGTTCGCATCATCCTTTGCCGATTCATGCGTAACATTCATGTCATTGGCCTTTAACTGGCTATATAACACTTCACTGTCCACAATATTTTTGCTACAACCAAGTGTAATAATATTTATCTTATCTTTTTTTTTATTTTTTGTTTTCATGTTTGATTTTCGCCACAGATTTCACTGATTACTCAGATTACCCATAATAGAAATGAAAAATTGTTTTAGTGTAAAATAGTTGAAAATTTTGTGTTAATCTGTGTAATCTGTGGCTTTTGGGTCCAGGCTACTTAAACAAAGAATCTACAAATTCTTTTTTGCTAAATACTTGTAAATCGTCTATTCCTTCACCAACCCCAATGTATTTTACAGGAATTTTAAATTGGTCGGCAATGCCAATAACTACACCACCTTTGGCGGTTCCGTCTAACTTAGTTAAGGCTAATGCATTTACTTCGGTAGCTGCTGTAAAATGTTTGGCTTGTTCAAAAGCATTTTGACCAGTGCTTGCATCTAAAACCAATAATATTTCGTGGGGAGTTCCTTCTTGTACTTTTCCCATTACACGTTTAATTTTTGAAAGTTCATCCATCAAACCAATTTTATTATG
>JBMOGB010000199.1:0-7222 GCA_049318585.1 Bacteroidia bacterium
GGAATTATACGTAAATGATTTTGTTTTCAAACAAAATGAAAATAATTGGCTAAATGAAACGATTAATCCATTAGCATTTAAAACGTGTAATATCAATTTGAAAGCAACTGCTATTTAATTTAAAACCTATTTTACTGGTTGTTTAATTTCATTGATATTATGTTTAATTGATTCAAATAATTTCAATGTTTTTTCATCCATTTTAGATTTTGAAGTGTCTAATTTAAGTTCCAAACTATTATACCTAGCAAGTGTTTCTGCCATTTTAGTTTTGGTAAAATCAGTAAAAGTATCAAAAATATTTGAATGCAATGAAATTGCAGTATCTTCTAAATCTAATCCTTGAAGCTCTTCACTTTCAAAATCTCCTAAAATAATTGTATCGCCATATAGCACTTCAACATAATTCTTATTTACTGCCAATAAAGAATCAGCGAATATTTTAAAAGAATTTACCTCTGCATTTATTATATCTTGTTCTGATTCACATGATAAAATAAATGTAAAAAAGAGCATTGCTAAAAGAGTTTTAGTTTTCATAGTTTGTAATTCAAAAATCAAAATCCTTTAGCTGTTATTTTCTGGTATTCTTATCAATGTTTCTAATAAATAAGCCCAATATTTTTGAACTGAACTTATTTGCACACACTCATCAGGCGAATGTGCTCCACGAATATTTGGCCCAAATGATATCATTTCAATATTTGGATAATTGGCTCCTAAAATACCACATTCTAAACCAGCATGACAAGCACTTACCAATGCATTTTCATTGTAACGTTCGAAGTATAAATTACTCATTAATTTTACAATGGCAGCATCTGGTTTTGGAGCCCAACCTGGGTAAGAACCGTTGAAAGCTACCTGCGCATCCATCAATTCAAAACAAGCTTTTAAACCATTTGCTAAATCCATTTTCTCTGAATCAACTGAGCTGCGTGTTAAGCACTGAATACTATAAGTTCCTTGTTTTACCAATACTCTGGCTAAGTTATTAGAAGTTTGAACCAATCCTGAAATCTCAGGACTCATTCTATAAATTCCATTGGCGCAGCTATAAATACTTCTCAATAATTTATCTTGAAATTGTTTTTCTAAAACAACAATTGGTAAATCATTTTCTTCTAAAATAATTACCAAGTTTGGATCAGTGGATTTATATTCAGCTTTAAGAATTTGCTCTTGATTTTTTATAAAATCTACAAAATTACTTTCGTTGCCTTTTGTTAATACCACTAACGCAAACGACTCTCGTGGAATGGCATTTCTTAAACTTCCACCATCTATTGTATTTATTAATAAGCCAAATTCTGTTGAAGCTTGCAATAAAATTCTGTTAATTAATTTATTGGCATTTCCTCTACCTTTATAAATATCCATTCCTGAATGACCGCCTGTTAAACCTTTTACAGTAATTCGTTTTGAAATGGTATTTGCATCAATTTCTATTTCAGTATAATTTCCTGTAGCAGTTACATCTACTCCACCTGCACAACCAATGGTTAATTCATTATCATCTTCGGTATCCAAGTTCAACATGATTTCAGCATTTAACAAACCACCTTTTAAGCCCAAGGCACCCGTCATTCCTGTTTCTTCATCTATGGTAAACAGTGCTTCAATAGCTGGATGTGGAATGGTTTTAGAAGCCAAAATAGTCATAATAGAAGCCACTCCAATTCCATTATCAGCACCTAATGTAGTTCCTTTTGCTTTAACCCAATCACCATCTACAAACATGTCAATTCCTTGCGAATCAAAATCAAAAATAGTATCACCATTCTTTTGATGAACCATGTCTAAATGACTTTGCAAAGCAACCACTACCCTATTTTCATAACCAGAAGTTGCAGGTTTTTTAATAATTACATTTCCAATTTCATCTTTCAATGTTTCAAAGCCTAAGTTTTTACCAAAATTCATCATAAAATCAATCACTCTTTCTTCCTTTTTTGAAGGACGAGGTACTGCATTTAAATCTGCAAAATTGTTCCAAAGTTCCTTTGGCTCTAGTTCTCTAACAGTGTTATTCATATTTTTAGTATATTGGTTAATAGGTTTATTTGTTGATAAGTTAACAGGTTTAATGTGAGTTCAAATCTAAAATATCTTTTCAACTAATCAACTAATCAACCTGCAACCTATTTACGTTCACCAATTTGCTGACGCCACATGGCATAATACAAACCTTTTTCTTGCACTAATTCATCGTGTTTTCCAGTTTCAATAATTTCGCCTTTTTCCAAAACAAATATTTTATCTGCATGCATAATGGTTGACAATCGATGTGCAATTAACACCGTTATTTGTTCTTTTTTACTACCAATATTTTGAATGGTATTTGTTATTTCTTCTTCAGTAATTGAATCTAATGCTGAAGTTGCTTCATCAAACACTAATAAATTGGGCTTACGCAACAATGAACGAGCAATAGACAAACGTTGTTTTTCGCCACCGCTTAGTTTCATTCCACCTTCACCAATAACCGTTTCTATTCCTTTTTCACTTCTGGCCAATAAATTATTACAGCTTGCCATTTCAAGTGCTTCATTTATTTGTTCATCGTTGGCATTTGGTTTTACAAATAACAAATTTTCTTTGATGGTACCACTAAATAACTGCGTGTCTTGTGTTACAAATCCTAATTGACTGCGAAGTTCATCTATATCAATTTCGTTATAGTTTATGTTATTATAAACCACGTTACCTTCTAAGGGAGTATAAAGTCCAACTAATAATTTAACCAAAGTACTTTTACCACTTCCACTTGGACCAACAAACGCAATGGTTTCCCCTTTATTTACTGTAAATGAAATGTTATTTAAAGCTTTAAATGATGCAGTTTTATGCTGAAAAACTACATTTTCAAAACGCATGGTATTGATAGCATTCAACGGCTTTGGATTGATTGGCTTTACTTCTATTGGTGATGCTAATATTTTTTGAAAATTAGTTAACGATGCTTCTGCTTCTCTATAACTCAATATTACATTTCCCATTTCTTGCAATGGATTAAAAATAAAGAAGGAGAAGAATTGTAAAGTAATAATTTGAGCAACTACTAATTCTCCCTTGAAAACTAAGTACATCAAGAAAAACATGATTGCTTGTCGCAAAGTATTTACAAAAGTTCCCTGAACAAATGAAATACTTCTAATGCTTCGTACTTTTTTAAGTTCTAGTTGTAATATTTTTTTAGTAGAAATATGTAATCGTTTAGTTTCTTGATTGGTTAAACCTAAACTTTTTACTAATTCTATATTACGTAAACTTTCAGTGGTTGTTCCTGCCAATAGCTTGGTTTCAGCTACAATTGTTGTTTGAACTTTCTTTATTTGTTTTGATAAATAATTGGTAATTGTAGCTAATATTAAACTTGCTACTAAGTATATAATAATTAGAAATGAATTAACTTGTATGGCATATATAATGACAAAAACAATTCCAACCACCGAGAAAAACAATACATTGATAAAAATGGAAATGAACTTTTCTGTATCCGTTCTTACTTTTTGTAAAATATTTAAAGTTTCACCACTGCGTTGGTCTTCAAACTCACTGAACGATATTTGTAAAGTATGTTTTAAGCCATCGGTATACATATCAGCACCTAAACTTTGAATGACTAAACTTACAAAATAATCTTGAAATGCTTTTGCAATTCTACTGACCATTGCCACACTAATTGATGCATCAAAAGTGTATTTTAAAGGGTTAGCAGCATAGTTACCTATTAATTTACCAAATATAATTGGGTCTAATAATGAAAAACCTTGGTTTATTAATGCAAAAACTATAGATATTACAACAAGTTTTTTATACTTCTTTAAATAGAATAATAATAATTTCATGGAGAAAATTTACAAATAGAATGGCTACAATAATACAGCCATTTATGTATAAGATTAATAATATTTTTGAAATTTTATTTAGTTTTATTGAAAATAAATTGAAAATTTTATTCGTTTTAAAGCAAAAAAAAAACTAAACTTCAAAAAGCTTAGTTTTTTTAAAAATTAACTAAATATAAAAACTTAGTTTTTTGTAAATGTTTTAGATATTACTTTTTCATCATCCTTGAAACGTAAAAAATAAATACCATTCGACAATTCTTCAATATTTACGTTTGCTTGTCCACCATTTAAAGTAAATGTTTTTACTTTACTTCTTAAAATATTATAAATTTCTACTTGAAATGATTCTTTTGAAAAATACTTTAAATATAATTCATCTTTAGCAGGATTTGGGTAAAAACTAAATTCTTTGTTCTGTTTTGCTTCTTTAACTGCAACTGTCCAAACTTTTCCTTCAGCAGTTATTGTATCTGAATGACCTGTTTTTACGCTTTTAATTAAAACTTTCAAAAGGCCTAATCCCTGATTTCCATTAGAAAAGAAATCTAATACAAAACTTCCTGTATTATTTCCAACAACATTACTCTTAATAAAATTACTTTTAAATCCTAATTTACCACTTCCTTCTAAACAAGTAAAAGGATCACATATTTGAGATGACCAAGTTGATGGCATATTTGCTTCAATAACTTCCCATGCAAAGGCAGTATCAGTTGCATCCATAGCATTATTTGTAAATGTTACTATAACTTCAACTTTATCTTTTAAACTTGAACCTTGAGCTTTTCCGCTTTTGGGATTAACAGTAAAGTTTTGAGCTTTAGCAAAGTTAGTTAGTAATAAAACTGATATTATAATTGTATATATTCTTTTCATATATGTAATTTTATTTATATTGTTGCGGCAAAAATAGTTAATTAAAATTTAAAAATAAACTTTAAACCATGAGAGTTATTATCATCAATGGACCAAATTTAAATTTATTGGGCACTCGGGAAACCAATATTTACGGAAATGATAGCTTTGAATCTTTTTTTAAAGTGCTTGAAAATACTAATAATCATTTAGTTAAACTAGAATATTACCAGAGTAATGTAGAAGGAGAAATTATCAATAAAATACATGAAATAACCTTTGAAAAAGGGGAAAAATATGACGGAATTATCATAAATGCTGGTGGTTATACACATACTTCTGTTGCCATTGCCGATGCCATTGCTGGAATTGATATCAAGACAATTGAAGTTCATATTTCCAATATTTTTGCAAGAGAAGAATACAGACATGTTTCTTTGTTGGCCAAAAATTGTATTGGTTCAATCAGTGGTTTTGGCCTGAAAAGTTATGAATTGGCTTTGAGTTATTTTTTAAAGCCTTAAAATAGTTTGATTTGTTAAGCTAGTAAGTATTATTCTATAATATATTCTTCAGCTTCTAAGCCATCGTTTTCTAATCTAATAATTGTTTGATGCGTGTGAGATCCAATAATAATTGCTTCAGCAATAAATAAACCTTCATCTTCTTCTATTAATACATCATCAATTAAATGGTTTATTAAATTTTTCCAAGCATCTGTTTTGCTAGCATCGCGGGTTTGATATTGCAAACTGCCATTAAATTCTACTTGCAATTGATGGTTCAATAAAGCAATATCTAGCGTTGCCAAAGGCAATATCATTTCACTAATTTCTTCTGCTTTTTGTAAAATAAGTTTAGTATTATTGGTAAAAAAAAGTTCTATATATTCTACAAAGCTAAATATATCCTGAGGATTGGCTTTATTTACCCAAAAATGATAGGCTACTTTTTCAAGTATTTTACCTTCAGCACTTTTTAGCAACTGTAAGTGCTCGGTATTATAATACATAATTATTTAGACCCTTTATTGGCTAATTTTTCTAATTCAACTAAAATTACTTTTTCCATTTTGTCTTCAAAGTTTTCGTAGCCATTTTTAACAAATGCATTACCAGTAATATTTTCATATAACTCTACATAACGATTGGTAATATTTTCAATTAAGTCATCAGGAAAAGTTGGTGCACTAGCTCCTTCTTGTCCTTGAAAACCTTGACTAATTAACCATTGGCGAACAAATTCTTTTGAAAGTTGGCGTTGTTGTTGATCTTTTGCTTGTATTGCAGCATAAGTATCCGCATAAAAATAACGTGATGAATCAGGTGTATGAACTTCATCCATTAACATAATGACACCGTTTTTATTTCCAAATTCATATTTTGTATCAACTAGAATTAAGCCTTGTTTTAAAGCATATTCAGTTCCAAAAGCATATAAATCCCGGGTGTGTTTTTCTATTTGTTCAAAATCATTTTCACTAACTAATCCTTGAGCAATGATATCTTCTTTGCTTATATCAGTATCATGACCACTGGTGGCTTTAATAGTTGGAGTAATTATAGGAGTTGGAAATTTATCATTTTCGAGCATTCCATTGGGCATTGCTATTCCGCAAATTACGCGTTTTCCACTTTTGTACTCTCGCCAAGCATGTCCTGTTAAATAACCTCTTATTACAATTTCAACTTGGTAAGGCTTACATCTATGACCAATGGTTACATTTGTATGTGGCGATGAAATTATCCAGTTTGGAACAATGTTTTTTGTTAATTCAAAAAAGAATGCCGCAGTTTGATTCAACACCTGTCCTTTATAAGGAATTGCTTTAGTCATTACCACATCAAAAGCAGAAATTCTATCGGTAGCAACCATTACTAAAACATCATCATTTATATTATAAACATCTCGAACTTTACCTCTGTAGAAGTTTTTTTGTTTAGGAAAAAAAAAGTTAGTTGCAATTAGAGCTTTCATAATTTATTGCTTAAAAAAACGAACTGCAATGATACTCATTTAAGTATTGAAATTTGATAAAATTGTAAGCTACAACAAAACTTGAAGTTAATTTAACTGATATTCAATGAAATTGAAATATTATATTTGACTTGAAAAAAATATTAGAAAATTAAATCAAACTCTTTTTTAACAAAATCCAATGCTTTATGAGTAGGCGTTTCATCCATTTTCATTATTTCCTCAAAAATTGTCTTACTCAAATCAATTCCCACGCAATTTGGACCTAAATTAGCATAAGAAGTGTTGATTAAATTAATCATTTCCTCTTTTACTATTCTAATCATTTGCCAACATTGGCTCGATACATAAAGTTGTTGTGAAATATTATGAGCAAACTCCTGATTAATACTTGCTATCAATTCAATTTTTAATTGCGAAGCGCTGATTCCTGGTTGATGAATGCGTATTACCAAGCTTTCTGGACTAATACGTTCTATAAATAATATCAATCGTTCATAAGCTTGTAATTTTAAAGGCAAAATAGTTTTGTCTTG
>JBMOGB010000200.1:0-7183 GCA_049318585.1 Bacteroidia bacterium
TCTGTTTAAGGTTCTGTTTGTCTGTGTCGCTGTCCTTTTCCAATGAACGCTAACGGTTGAGGCTAAAAGCTGGCGGGCATTTCAACGCACTTCACTGTCAAACTGCGATAAAGTTTATTAGTTGCAATGCACTTCAAATTACCACTTTCCGCCCGCTTGATTTTAGCCTTTGTTACCAACTGGGCGTTCTTGTCTGTCAATGGTTTGTGATTATTTTTCGGTTTAGTCATTCCGTTTAGATTTTTAAAATTTAATTTAATAGCATAATTAAACTTTATGTTATTTTATTTTAATATTCTCTTAAGTTTCTTAGCAATTGATTGTTTTTTTTTAATCATATCAGACTTCTCTTTATCAGTATAAAAGTCAAATACCATTAAAGGATATATTTCCGAATTACATCTTTCAAGAAGTGCATCCTCTCTGATATTTTTGATAATATCACATTCCCAAACAAGAAAGTAATAAGATTTATCGTTAACACTAGCTTTCCCTGAATTGGCAACTGCATGAAAAAAAATCAAAAACAATTCTGAGTCACTTAGATGCGATTGAAAATTATTTAAGTAATATTTTTTGTTTATATCGTTTTGCGATTTTATTGTTTCTAAAACGAATTTAACAAACTTAAAATATTGATTAAAATAAACCCCATATTCTTTTGAAATTAAATCGTACGTGTCTTTACCAAGATTATTTAACAACTCATTTGAATTTGTTTGTTTTGATTGCTTTAGTTCGGCATACTTTTTTCGAAATAATTTTTCAAATTCAGAAATAGCTTCTTTAGCTTTTTTATTAAACACAGGAAAATAAATTGAATTTACAAGATTATAATATGAATTAATAATACTAATAAAATTACTTTCAAAATTTTGCTTAGCTATCTCTTTTTTTTGGTTTTTAAAAATCAGATATGTTATAATAAGTGCATACGGTGCAACTAAACCACCTAATAATGTGCCAAATGCACTTGATGCATTAGTATCAACTATTCCAGAAATATTAATGTAACCAGAACTATAAAAAATTATAAATAACCCTACTATATTAAGAATACCGACAAATGCTATTATGTTTAAGGAGTTTAAATATTTTTTCATTATATTAAGATAAAAACAGGCTGGCTCTTTGGCGGGTTTTGGCTTTAGCGTTGGCTTTGAGCGACCCGATAATGTGCCAGCCTGTGTGTGATAGTAATTAATTCAATATTATTTTTCTTGTTGTAATCACGTTGCTTGTATTGTCAATAATTTTTACAATATAAGTTCCTGTTCCTCCAAAACTATTCACGTCAATTTGAAATTCTTGCTGATTAGTCAAAGTTTGAAAAACTTGTTGACCAAGCATATTTTCAATTCTGATTGTATAATTACTCATTGTACTGTAATTTCCAGTATTAATAATCACAAATGTATTAGCTGGATTTGGATAAATTTTCAGGGTGTTTATATTGTTAGGTGAAGGAACACCTGTTATTGTCACATCAATAATCAATGTATCTGTAACTGAACAATATGTAGGATTATAAACAAATTTCGAGAAATGATTTACAATACTGTCGCAACCACCAACTTGAGTTGTTAAACTGTCAGTGTTTTCAAAAACAATTTTAGGTGAATTTGATTGAAATTCTGGACTTGAAACAAAATAAGTAATAGTATCATTTGATTGGCTATTTGAACAGCTTAATCTGTTATAAAATTCAAGTATAGAATTATTACTTACAATTAAATATTTATTGTTATGTGTTATTGAAGAATAATTTCTGTTGAAAATTGTTTGAATAGGGTGATTAAAAGTACCATCACTTATATCATAAACTACATTGTCGAGCGTACTAGGATTCAAAACAATACAGTAATTGTCTGGCAAAACATAATGAACCTCACTATCAACAGTTGTTTGACCTGTAAGAGTATTACTTTGATTATAAATTTTAATTCTATTTGGGGATGCATATCCTTCGTCATGTACAACAAGTCCTGTTTGTGTAGTATAACAACCATTTACAGCAGATGCCCCAAAATTGCTAACTGTACAAGATGTTGGATTGCTTATATCAATTTTGGTTGATTGAGAATAAGCATTAGAAACAAATATGTAATTTCCATAAGAGCCACCACCATATGAATTACCACCTGTATTCACTTTGCATTTTAAATTCATATTAGCTCCAGTAATATCAATTATTTGATATGTACTTGCCCAATGTCCAACCCATGCGATATAATTAGTGTCATTTGTTAATTTGGTAACCCAGCCATTATCAAAACCTGTTAAAGTTTGAACCAAAGACCAATTAGTAATATTAGAGATGTCATAATACCTCAAAATATCAGGCCATTGACGAGCAAAAAGTTTATTGTTAATCACAATAAAAGACCAATTATCAAATCCTGTTTTTTCTGAATGTATTAATGAACCTGTTAAAACATCATAAGCATGAATAGTATCATTGCTTTTTACAAAAAAATAATCATCATTACAATCTACACCTTGAATACTATGTGGCAAATTGTATGATTTTGACAAACTCCACTGAGACTGACTAAAACACACCTGAACTGAAACAATGCTAAAAAAGCTTAGCAAACTGAAAACTGTCAAAAATCTTTTCATTTTTTTAAGATTATAAGTTGCCACACCAGTGTCCTAAAGCGGTAAATTTTATTTATAAAAAAAGCGTGGAACTGTAACCAAAGGTTAACGCTTCAGTATTTTTAGTTAATTTTCTTAAGGGTCCGCAAAAAAACTAAATCTTTTTTCTTTCATTGTCATTTCATTTTTCATTCTCAAACCATTTTGTCTGCAATTTTTGTTGTCGCTGTCTTTTCTTCGCCTTGTTGGTAACGGTCGAGGCTATATGCAGTAAGGGATTGCGGGCTACTTTCCTGTCTGCCGACACGGAAGTTTGAGCGGGGCAGAATGCTTGAATTACCACTAAAACCCTTATTGCATATAGCCTTTGTTATGGCCTGTGTATATTGTTTTCAATCAGTTTTCAAGTTTATAAATTACAAAATAGTTCGTACTGTCAATTTTCTGCCAATTGTTTTTAATAAAATACGTTACTGTTGAATTGAACTTCTCTTTTGAATCTGAAACACCAATAAGTTGAGGACTTTTCTCCATAAAGATTATGGTCTTTTTAAATCCTAATTCATTAATAATATTTTGATTTTTATTGTTTGTTTCCGCATTAAATACCCAATCAATCTTTATTGGAGAATTAGTATTAGTTAGATAATTTGAAAGGGGCATACCTGGAAGCGTTTTAAAATTAACGCCATACTTCGCAACAAGAGAAGAAAACTCAGTGTATTTGTCATGTGTTTCTTTACTCACATTTATATATTTCATTTTTGGAAATATATGGTTAATTTTATAGGTTAATAAATGTCGTACGGGATTGCAATAAGGCTTTTGATATGCAACGAAATAAGTTATTGAGCCTATTAATAAGGTGTATAAAGCCAAGTTGATTATTTTTTTTATTCCAAAGAACTGATTAGAAGCTAAAAGAAAACCCAATAATAGAGGAGTAGAAAATAATATGGGAGTTTGATAACCCCAACTTATACTTGCACACCATGAAATTAATGTGAGAAACCATAGAGTAAACCATTTTTTTTCTTTTGATAAATTTGCTAATAAAAAGAAAATAGTGGTGAGAAATAACAGTTTAGCAGTGTCATCGCTAAAGAAAGTGCTGTATGTAACTTCCTTAAATAATAAAACATATATAAATTTTAATAAAGGAAACCCTAACAGAATAGAAATAAAAAAATAAGGAACTATATTTTCTTTTATTAATATCTGCTTAAAAACAAGGCGTTTCTTTAAAATTAACCATAACCCAAATGGTAATAATAAGTATAAAGAGGTTATATTTAAATAATTTAGAATGCCTGCTGATAATAAGTCTTTTAATTTGGTACTGCCAGAGGTAAGACTGATAAAGTTTGTGACAGCATCTTGTCTATAAAGTATTAAAAAAAAGACACCGATAAATAGGAACAAAGCAAGAATAGCAGTTATTGATTTTTTCCAATCCTTGTAAATAATTGAAATGAAAACAATGCCGACAAGTGGCATTAGATAAAATGGTTGTTTGCACATTGCCGATAGAAATAAAAACAACATTCCAAAAACGACTGAGTATATAGACGACCTACATACTAAAATACAAACTCCAATTGATGCAAAAAAAATAGCATCAACTGTATGCCAAGCCATTGCAGGGAAGCTACCTACTGAAAACACAAAACCTATTGTTGCTAATAAATATGGATGGAGTTTAAACTCTTTCAAATTTAAAGCTTTATTTATGGATAATGCTCCTAATAACGATGAAGAGGCAAATAATATATAACATAAGAATCTATCAAAAATTATTTGATAATTATCCGGTATAATATATAAAGGCAACGAATGGAATAACGGTGAAAGAGGTGGTCTGACTAAAATAAAATCACGATAGGGAATTTCGCCATTGAAAATTCTCCAAGATAGTGCCAATGTATAACCGCCATCAGCATCATCGTAACCATAAAAACTATAATTCAGAGCATAAAAAATAACAAAAAGTATAAAAAGAAATTGAAATTTATTTCGATTTAGATAATTAACTAATTTCATATCCTATCCGTTTTTAAATGAATGAATTAATATCCTTCAACCAAGCATCTATAAGAATGGTCTCTTGCTGACCTACTAAACCTAATTCAATCAATGTGTTATAGCATAATTTCATATTGGCAGAAATATTCTCAATACCATCTTTCAACTCCAACTCTTTTAGACTTTTGATAATTTGCGCATTATTATTATAACCTGAAATTTCATCGCGAAAATCGTTCATTAGATTATGGTCATTTCGCTCTTGCCTTACCGTGCTTTGATGAAATAAAATAGGCCAACCGCAAGTCCACGCTATTCGTTGAGCAACAAATGAACGCCAAATATCTGTCATTCTAAAACTACAATGAGAAGGTAAATATAAAAGAGGAAAAGCTTCCTTAAACCAAGTGGTGTTCTGGCTGTTAAAAGGGCAAAATGTATTTTCGCCTAAAGCAATACTATTGGCTTTATTGAATATGATTGGCAAAGGCAAAGTAAGTCGGTATATTGCATCTACATCGGGGTTTTCATCTGCCAATCCTTGTTGTATTGGGCAGTCAATTAACAACTGATTTTCTAAAATCGGCAATTTATCCTGAATGTTTTCAAGTGCAAACCCTCTTGGCCAGATATGGGTTTCTGTAAAGTATTTATATACATTCACCCAACCGTTGTTGTTCAATAAGTGTGCATTTACCTGTTTTGTTCTGTTATCCCAAAAGCCTTCCAGTGGTAAATTATCATCATCGGTTTCGATAATCGTCTCTGCCCCTTTGGATATGGCAATTAGATAACCCAAATTTTTACGTGCATAGTGTTTTACAGGTAAAGTCTTGGCTAATTGAAACTTTAGAGCTTGTTGCCGCTCTATTGAATAGAAATCGCAACCACCCAAATTAAATTCATTGGGACTTTTGGTATCACCAATCACAATAAATGGTATGTTGTGTTTTGATGTTTCTTCTGCAAACTGTTTCAATACAGGATGTTCTTGATTTGCAATTGATGTAATTATTAAAAATGTATTCTCCATATTGACCTTGCTATTTTATTGTGTGTACAAAATATTTTCTTGCTCCAAAATTCCACCAGTATGTTACAAAAGTTGCGAGAAGTTTTGAAAGCATAAAGTATAAGCCAATAAATTCGGTAAAACTCCAAATTAAAAGCGTATTAATTCCTAAGCCTATTGCTGTTATTATAGCATAGTAAAAAAACTCATGATGACGATTCTCAACTACTCTTATCTTAAAAATCCAGAAAGTGCATAAGTAATAGTTTAAAACTGTACCAGACATAAAAGAGATAATTGACGATGTTACATAGTTAAAACCAGCAAAATGAGTTAAAACGAACAACATGGCGAAGTCAAGAACGGTACATAAACCACCCACGATGAAATATTTTGTAGCTTGTGTAAACATTTCATTTTTAAAAATAGATAGGGTATAAATCTTGTTGATTAATCTTTTCATCTTACTACTGGAGATTTAAATTTCAACCGAAGTACGAAATAATGAAACAATACATTAAATGAATTATAAATTGCTTTTTTAGAAACACTTGGAGAAGGAGCTCGATAATGAATTGGTATTTCTGCATAACGACTTTTGCGTAACAAGTAACGCAATTCAGTTTGATAAAAGTGAGCCTTTGATAAGAGTCCATATTCAACAAATTTTTCAACTATGTTGGCATGAAAGCCCTGATAACCTGAAGTCATATCATACATTTTTGTACCAAGTAGTAAGTTTGAAAGAATCGTCCCAAACCTTGATAAAAAAGTACGTTTCCAATTGGAATCGCAAATTGAACCGCCATTTATAAATCGACTGCCAAATGCACACTCATTCCCTTCGTTTAATACTCTCAAAAACATTGGCAAGGCTTTAGGGTCATGCGATAAACCAGCATCCATTTCGATAATAAATTCGTGCTTGTTTTTAAGAGCTTCTTTATATCCATTGATATAAGCATCAACCACATTTTTGTTTTCAGGTGCCCAAACAGTAACAAATCTGTTGTCAGTGGTCGAAAGACTTTTACACAATTCTAATGTATTGTCCTTTGATACTTTGTCAACAACAAAATAGACTTTGCCACATTCGAGCATATTCAATACTTCGGTCAAAGAAGAAACAAAAGGATAGAAATCTTCTTGTTCGTTCGCCATTGGGATTACTACTGCAAAATTAAATTTCATTATGATTCCTTTTTTATATTACTATTAATTGTCAATTGTCAGATTTTTGCTGCGGTCGTTTTTTTTACATTGGCCATAACACCGATATATGCGCTACTCTAATTCCTGTATGCGATGCTTTATAACGCATATATCCGCCTTATCTATTAAACAAGAAATACATAATTTGCTTATTTTCAAAAGAATAAGAGAATTTGTATTTTGATGATAATAGCGCATATTGGAATTTAGATTTTTTGCAGATATGTAGTTAATTAATAGATTTGCAAAGATAAAATTTATTTTGATAATTTTACCAAATAATTGATATTATATTTTTAAATTATCCAACGGACTTTTAATTTGGTCGAATCATTT
>JBMOGB010000201.1:0-7141 GCA_049318585.1 Bacteroidia bacterium
GCGCACGGAAAAGAAATAAAACATACGTTAGATTAAAATAAATCCATAGCTCTTTGTGGTTTTTTTGTGGAATGAGCGGAACGCTGCGTACATAGTGAAGCGAAGCGGAACGGAGTAGCAGATAGTGAAGCGATTGCAGCAATAAAAAAGCATAATGTGCTATACTAAAACAATTAGCGTATTTTTATTTGTTTGCATTGCTGGCAAATCTTTTTGGTTTACGATAAAGTTGGTTGAATATCTTTAAAATAACAAGAGCTTTTCTAACATATAATTACAAAAAGGAAAACCCAATGTTTCCATTTCTGAATAATTAAGCTATGTAATAGAAGAAGATATTTATTAAATTGAGAAGAATATCATTTTCGCTTTAAGTAATATCACTAACATTAAACATATCATAAGTATTCGTATCATTAATATCTTCATTAAAAGTCGTTATTGTACTTTCGAATCCATTATCAATTGTAAAATTAGTATTAACTGACTTTAATTTGGTTGTTATAATTTGGTCGTCGTAAAATTTAAGTGTAACAATACCATTATTCTTATTGCATATAAATTGTATCTTATTAATTAATTGAAATAATTGTTCTATTGTATTCATTTTAAGTGTTTTAATTTACAATTAATAATCTCTTTAAATTCTATTAAACATTCTCTTTAAATATAATAATTTCTTCTGGTAGAATTCTTTCAAAACAAGCAATTGTTCCATAATTATCAATTGAATAACAAATATTCTCAATTGAATCTAATTTTAATTTTTCTGTACCACTAAATGTCCAATCCAAACCAATTTGTTTTGTGCTAATAACTTCAGAACTAAATTCAAATATTATTAATGGTTGATTATCATATTTATCTTTTAAATTAGCAATCATAGTGTTAAGAAATTTTTTAGTAGTAAGACAAATTTGATTTCTTTTATTTGGACAATCAGGATGAAAGTCTTCTTCTGGAACAAAATAAGGAATTAAACCCATAGTAAGGATTATATCTTTAGAAGATTGCAATGCAATATGATAAAAGTTATAATATTTTTCAATTAATTTATTATTAAACATTTAAATTTTTGTTTTCTGTTTTATTACTAAACAATGAAGTAAACTTTTTCCATATAAATGGAAACAGTAATATTCTATTCCATTTTTCTTTAAGTAATTCAAATGATAATTCAATGCACTCATTTTTAACAATATCAAAATCTTCAATCTCCTTTTGATGAAATGATTTTTTTGCTTTTTCAGTAAATTCTATCAATTTCTCAATCAATTTTTTATGTTTGAACCTATTACCAACAAAAGAGAGCCTTATCTGATTAATTAAGAAATCAGATTTCTTAATATCATTTGAAATATTTTTATAATTATTATCAAATATTTCCTTCTCTTTAATAGGATTGTTGCTTGCATTTTCTTGTGAATCTTTTTCCTCATCTATCATATCCGAAATTTGAATATTTATGCTATTCATCAAACCTATATACTTACTAATATTTTTCTTTAGATCTTCAATCAATCTAATTCTTGATTGAGTGATGTTATTATAATTTATTTGGATTAGAACAAAAATGGCAGTAATTATTGTTATTATAATTTGCCAAGGAAATTCATTATTTTTTGATTTAGAATTGCAATCACACATGCAATATGAATTTATATATAAGCAAACGCTATCTTTATTAATATAAACTGAGTCAAGTTTGCAAATAGTTTCGCTAAAAATAATCTTTTGTTTATCTAATTCAGATTCAATTCTTTTTATTTCTATTAATAAAGTATCTGTTTTTGTTGTTTTTAACTGCCCCACAACATTTAATGATAATAAAAACAATAATATTATTGAAATAATATTTTTCTTTCCCATTTATTTTATGATTTTATACTCAGTTATTTGTTTAATTTCTTCAATTGTTCTCTTATCATTAAATTTAAACTGAACTATTTTCATATTTGATTTTATTTCAGCAAAAGAAATAACCAAACCAAAATTTGTTGGTTTACTAACTAACATAATATCTTTTAAATTAAAAAAATTTTTGTATTTTATTGAATTAAAGATATTACATCTATCATTAGTACTATATTCTATATGGTAGTCATAATGTTCTTTGTAGGAATTGTCGTAAGAACCATCATCTTTGTAAATTTCCTCATAATTAAAAATGGGTTTTTTAGAACTTTGATAAGAACCACAAAAATTATGGAATAAACTTGCAGCACAGATTGGACAATATCCACCACCATTTCCGCCATCACTTCCCATTTTTAAAATAAGCCTAAAATCTTCATCAAAAACTTCTAAATTTTTAACCGTACAATTACAATCATAAGACCATTTTTCACCTATATTATACTTTGTAATATCAAATTCATCTACCCCATTAGTTATTTTGAAATTAATAATACTAGAATTCATACTGTATATAAAATCAATTATTGTACTTATGCTTTCTTCTTTCCGAAGATAGTAAATTTTACTTTCAGAATTGGTACTTAATGTTATTGGATAAACCGATTTTTTTAAATTATTATAATTTAAGACTTCTTCATTTGTTAAGCTTAAATTATTTAGTGTTTTTGCTAATAATAATGGAATGTTCTGAAAATTTTCATTTGTAAATACACTAATTGTAATTGGTATATTCCAATTAGTTCCAACAGATATAGGTTCTCCAGCATTAATTGAATAAGTAAACGAATTGCCTGAAAAACTTTTTAATATTGGTATCATATTCTTTATGGCAATAATTTCACTTTTCCCATTTAATTCCTGCATCATTATATTAAAGGCAAATAAACCGCCTTTAAATTCAACCGAAAAACCTTTGCTTTCAATAAATGATGTTAATTTTGTAACTGAAACTGTTGCTTTTAATGTAGTGGCATATTTGCCATCTATTGTTTTTATTTCGGAAATAACTTCAAATTTTTGTATGTTACCATTTGAGACAGATACAATTTCATCTTTAACAAGGTTGTCATTTAGTATTTCAGTTTTAGAAGAAATAAATGTTCCATATGCTTGTTCTACTGCACTACGTAATGCTGACATTTTTGCTTCATCCTGAGTTTTCCCCTGACCACTAACAACTAAAGTTACAGTTTTGTTTTCCTGAGACATTAGAGGATTTGAAAATACAGTTCCAATGAACAATAATAAATGTACTAATTTGTTTTTCATAGCTTAATGTTTTTGATTTTTGTTTTGTATTTCTCGAAAATAAATAAATACCATTCTTGTTCCATCAACATTATCAAAGTTCGTGAGTAACTCAAGACCTTGGGTAAAACCACTAGCATTCTCCTTTATGGTTTCAATTGTTTCAACAATAGTGTTTGTTGTATCCTTGCTTTTTTGTTCTGTAGTTTTGATTATTAAATCAGATGAAATAGTTGAGCCATTAAAAAAAGTATTAGCTTGTGATTGTGCTTTTACCTGAGCTACACGATTCATTATGGAAGGGCTAGTGTATTTTGCCTTTTCTAATGATACTAATGAAATAAAATATTGATGATCATAATCATCAATTACTTTTACCCCTTCAAATGGTGTAGTATTATATATCCTTTTAATAAAGTTGGATAATGATGTTTTGCTATCATTATATCCCTGACCAAAACAAGTGTTAACAAAAATGATTGCTATACTAAAAAATATTATCTTCTTCATATTATCAAATCTGATTATAAATTAGATTGGCATCTATTATACAACTTGCTTCATTTTTGAAAGGTTGTGTTTTTTGAAAAATTACATGATTGTGTTTTAATATTTCTTTTAGTGGGTTTACTTTATTATTGTTGTGAGAACAGACAAGAATATCATAATTTAATGCAACATATTTTCTCATAGCATTTATAGGATTGTATGAATAGTCACCTGCTGACTGAAATGCAATATTTTTCCCTTTATATTGAATAACACATTCAAAATCCTTATGTCTGTTAATTGGAAGAAAATAACTCCCAGTTAGCATTTTATATACTTCATTAATTACAGTTGTTTTACCACTATTTGATGGTCCAGATAACATTATTACTTTCATAATTATTTATTTAATAATTGATTATTTGCGTTCTATTGTGAATTTTGTATATTTAGATATGTCTTCTTTTGGGATATTCATTTTTACTTCAATTACATAACATACTGGCAAATCATCTTTTTTTGCTAGTTTATCTTTAAATAAATGAGGAATTGCAATTGAACCACTATAAATATTGCGTTTAAAGCCAAAATCATCTTGATATGATCTGTCTGTATATAACCAACCTTTTAATACTTTAAATCCTACTATTGGCTGAGTTGATAATGATATGATTCCTAAATACTGATAACTTTCACATCCATTATTATTAACATCAAATACCTCATTCCTAGAACTTTGCTTTATTTTATCTTTTATAATAATGGTAGATCTCTCAATCATCGAACTTTGTCCTTGATTATCTTTTATGTTAAAATTGAAAACTCCTTTTGAAAATATTATATTAATTAATTCACCCAATTGTTTTTCAGTATTCTGAGACCTGAAATAATAGGTTAAATCGCTACTAATACGATGCAAATTCTCAAAATCTAAATCAATTTTTTCTTTAATATATTTACGAAGGAAATTTGTATTACAATAAGCATTTTCATCAATTACAGTTTTTTTAAATTGCACTATTTTGGGAATATACTTATCTTGAGATTTTTGAAAATAGAAATTCCCGACATCAATAATATAATTAGGTAAGTTTAACGTTTTATATTCTTCAACATCTTCAGTATTTAAAGACAAAGAAGACAAAGTTTTTAATAGTATAGAGTTAGAGTTTTCAGTATTGGCATTATAATTGACAAATACTTTTGCATCAATAATATAAACTTCTCCATCCTGTGACATTTTAGGTTCACCCATTTCTAATCTATAATCAAACATTAAAGGAGCTAATGCTATCAGTTGACTTTTCATGTTTTCAATAGCCTTTTCTTCATTGGATTTATTTAAATCCTTTAGTTTCATATTGGCACCAAAGGTAGCTCCTGCAAATTCAACAGAAGAATCATGGCTTTCAGCATATTTAATCAATTTAGAAATTGAAACAGTTACTTTAAGTGTCAAGCTTATATTACCATTTGGTAGAATTAACGAAGCAATCTCCTCGTATTTCTTAATATTACCAGAAGATACTGTTGCAATTTCATCTTTAACTAAAGAATCATTCAGAATAGTGGTATTTGCTGAAACAAATACACCAAAAGCTTGCTCAATAGCACTTCGTAAGGCTGTAATTTTTGCATCTTCCTGAGTTTTTCCCTGACCACTTACTACTAAAGTTACTATTTTGTCATCCTGTGCTTGTAAAGGATTAAATAAAGTTGCTCTAAAGAATAAAAAAAATAGTATTAATGTGTTTTTCATAAAGCATTTATTTCCAGTATATATTATTATAAGTAATTGTTTTGGGTTGATTTTTAGCATATTCAACAGCTGCTTCACGATAAGCGTTTATTCTTATCTTTTCCATTTCAATTTTATCAGTATATTTTTTCATTTTAAATAGCCATTTTTCTTTTTCATCTTTTTTAAGTTTATCTTCAATAGCTCTAACCAATGCAGTTACTTCAGGCTGGCATGAAGCCATGGGATTAATTGTATTTAATATTTCGCCAGCTTGCTTAGCTCCAGATAGACTTTGGTCTGCTATCCAAGTTGTTTTGGCCTTATTTATTTTCAATTTGCAATCAGTATCTATTTTTAGTTGATAAATTTCAGCTAAATTATCAAGGCATTTTATATAACAGTCTTTACATACATCAGGAACAAGTGATAATTGATAAATTGCTTCATCATATTTTTCTTGGTTTTGTAATGCTTTCGCATTTTTTAATATAAAATCGCAATTTGCATTATAATAAGAAATTATTTTGGTCTTACCTTCATCTAAAAAAGCAATAATTTCTTTATTCTTAGGATTTATTGTTTTAAATGCATCGATCAGAGCTTTGGATTCATTGTTTCCTACACCTTTTAAACTAAGAGTTGTATTAGAAAATATAGTATTGGCAATAGCATCACCAACAAAAAGTGTTACATCCAAATTTTGAGCTATCATTTGTGGTGGACCAGGGATAATATCTTTGGTTCCAATATTGACAACTGCTGTTATAATAAATCTTGGATTTGCCTGGCTACCCCCCATACCATTATTACTGCAAATTTGACTTAGTTTAGTTATTAGCAAACTTTTTGCTTCAGCTGGGAGTGATATATTATCAGGCAAATATGTATTCAGAATAATTCTTCCAAAATCATCCAATTTTACTTGTGCATTACTTATAATTGCAACAACTATTAAGATTAGTATTGTTATAATTTTTTTCATATCGTTTTATTTTTCACCCAAAACAAGGATTGCTTCTCCAAGCCCACGTGTCATTAGTTTAACATCAAAATTGAATGGTTCTGCTTTTAAATACTTTTGTAATCCTTTTGCAAATTGGCGTGCATCAATGGCATTGTTATTTGCATCATATAATGGAATGCGTACTTGTTCAAACTTATTAATATTTTCGGTAGCATCACTCATATTAAATTTGCCTTTTATTGTGTTTTTTTGCATCCATTTATTTAAATGATCTGTTATTTCTTCTCCATTAATTTCTGTTTCCAAATTATTATCCCAACTATTCCACTTTTTAACAGTAAGTATAATTTCTCTACCATTAGTGAACATATCATCAAAATGTGATTGTAATTGAGCCGTAAAAGGGTCAATGTTGGCAAGTATGGCATTTTGCAATAAAACTGGAACTATATCTATATTATTAGGAGTTCCATTCCCAGTGGATGATGCAATTCTTTTGCTTGTATAAGCATCAAACGCTTCCAAAACAAAAGAAACTGATTTTCCTGATTCTGTTTTATTAACTTTCCACCATATTTGAATGATAATATCTGCTTTTGCTTTGTTTTTAAGTTTATCTAAAGGGCTTTCAGAAATTGAAGAACCGGATTTGTTGCTGGAAGTCATATTATCTTCAGCACTTCTTGCTTCAATGGATTTTAATTCCTGTTCAGCATCTTTCAGTGGAAATCCACGATCAATCATTAGCGAACCAATTTTACTAATTACCTGACCAATTTCAG
>JBMOGB010000202.1:0-7131 GCA_049318585.1 Bacteroidia bacterium
TACGTTTTATATTTTTGATCACAAACCTCCCTATAATTTATTGCACTTGAGTGCAATTTCTCTTCGTATTTAGAATTGAAAACATTGCTTTTATTGCTTTGGTAAAAACTAATACTAGCAATAAACCCAAACCGATTATAATTCTTGGAATTATGAATTGGTAAATTTCAATATTTCAATTTTCAACTTTTTGGTAGTTTATAATATTGCCAAATATTTAAATTTATTTACGAATGAAAACAACGTATTTTTTTGCGTTTATATTATCAATTACTCTTTTGACTTCGTGTTCAAAAGAAACGCCAACAACAGTAAATTCAGTAGCTACATCTAATTTAACCATTACATTTAACAATACTGTAAATGGCAAAACTATTACTAGCACTGATACCAATTATAGGAACGCAGCCAATAATTTATATACCATTGGTTTAATAAAATATTATGTAACCAACATAGTATTAGTTGACGAAAACAGCAACGAATGGTTTGCAAAAAACTATAATTTGATTGATGTATTTGAAACAGCTCAGAATACTTTTATATTAAATAATATTCCAAATGCCAAATACACTAAATTGAAGTTTATGATTGGGGTAGATTCATTAAGAAATTCTACTGGAGTACAAGATGGATACTTAGATCCTAGCCATGGAATGATTTGGGATTGGAATACTGGATACATATTTTTTAAACATGAAGGCAATTATATAAATACTGCCAATGAAGTAAAACCATTGCGTTTACATTTAGGTCAGAATATATCGAGAGGTAACGTAGAAGTAGATTTACCCATGTTAAATGTGAATGGAATTACTTCAAAATTATTGATTGATTTTGATTTGAACAAAGTTTATAGCGCTCAAAATATCATTGATTTCAATATTGATAACGACCGTCAATCAACTGAGGCAGTTGACACTTTTTGGATGCAAAACATGAGAAAAAACCTTGAAAAATCTTTCATTTTTGGTAAAGCAGAATAATGATAATGAAAAAGTATATATTTATTATTTTTATTGCTTTTGCAGCAATTATTATTGCTTGCCAAAAAGACAAAGACATCGTAGTTTCTGATAAAACACAAACTACAGATACTCCCGCTACACCTTATACTTTAGTAACACCAATTGGTTTTCCTGCTATTGTAATACCAGCTAATAACCCCATGACAATAGAGGGAATTGCGTTAGGCAGAAAATTGTTTTACGATCCACTTTTATCGTTAGACAATACCCAATCGTGTGCTAGTTGCCACAGGCAAAACTTTGCATTTGCCGATAGCAATACTCAATTTAGCAAAGGAATTACTGGTGAGTTAGGAACACGAAATGCTCCTTCGGTAATGAACTTAGCTTGGGAGAAAAAGTTTTTTTGGGATGGTGGAGCTGCTACTTTAGAAGATCAAGTAATTGGTCCTATTCAAAATCCGGTAGAAATGCACGAAACGCTTAAAAATGTTTTAAATAAACTCCAAAAACATGCTGAATATCCTAGATTGTTTAAAAGAGCTTTTGGTAAAGATAGTATTACTTCTATGTTGTTAATGAAAGCGGTGGCACAATTTGAAAGAACAGTTATTTCATCAAATAGCAAATATGATAAATATGTAAGAGGTGAAGTAGAATTATCGATTGATGAATTAAGAGGAAAAGAATTATTTAATGATCAAAATAAAGGAGATTGTTTTCACTGCCATGTAACTGGAAGCACATTTACCGATTTTGAGTTTAGAAACAACGGATTAGATTCGGTTTTTAAAGACTTAGGCAGGTACAGAATAACTTTAAATAAAGCCGATTCAGGAAAGTTTAAAACTTCTACTTTAAGAAATATAGAACTTACTGCTCCTTACATGCACGATGGAAGATTTAAAACTTTAGAACAGGTTTTGGAACATTATAATACCGGTTTTGCAGTTACCAGCACTACCGATGTAAACATTGCTTTAGCAAAAAAAGGAAGACTAAATGAAATAGAAAAAACACAAATTATAGCATTTTTAAAAACCCTAACTGACTATGATTTTATTACCAACCCAAATTTTAAAAAACCATAAAAAATGAAAAATTTAATAATAGTTGCCTTGGCTATGTTTAGCTTAATGGCATTTACCAGTAAAGAAAAACCAACTACAGTAAAGTTTAAAGTATTTGGCAATTGCACGCAGTGCAAAGAAAGAGTAGAAGCGGCTTTAGAAGTAAAAGGTGTAAAATCGGCAGAATGGAATGTAGATACAAAAGTAATGGAAGTGGTATACATGGCTGATAAAATTACCATTGAAAAAATTCATGAGTTAATAGCCAGTGTTGGACACGATACCGAAAAAGCAAAAGCACCAGATAAAGTATATTTGAAATTACCTGATTGCTGCATGTACAGAGATAACGATAATACTCACCACGATTAGATCTTTGATTTTTGAACTGTGATTTATGATTTTTGATTCAATGTAGTTTAGTTAAGTGGGAAAACATTTCGACAAGCTCAATGACCGCTGCTAGTGTATTCGGTCGTTGAGCTTGTCGAAACGAATTCAAAAAGAATAAATAATCCTTAACTAAACGAAATTGATTTTATTTTTTGATTTTAAGCGAACAACAATTTGTTTCAAAATACATCATTCAACATTTTATTATATTATGAAAAAAAACTGCTTAATAGTAGTACTTATATTGCTGTGCAATTATGTTATTGCACAGCAAACTACAAACCTAAAAGGAATAGTTGTAGATACTGATTTAAAAGGAAATATTACGCCTATTCAAGGTGCATTTGTAAGGTGGTTAAACGAAAAAAATATAGAAACTACTGATAGCAATGGCGTTTTTATTATACCATTTTCGAGCCAAACAAAAAAGCTCATTGTATCGTATGTTGGGTATAAAACCGATACCATTTTTGTTGCTGAAAAAAAGTTTGTAAAAGTACTTTTAATTACTAAAAACAGGCTCAAAGATGTAAATATTAGTATAGAAAGAAAAGGCTCAGAAATTAGTTTTATAGACCCTTGGAAAACTACTGTTATGAACGAAAAAGAGTTATTTAAAGCTGCTTGTTGTAATTTAAGCGAAAGCTTTGAAACCAATCCTTCGGTAGACGTAAATTTAACCGATGCCATTACAGGAACTAAACAAATTCAAATGCTTGGATTAGCCAGTCAATACACTCAATTAACCCAAGAAATGATTCCTGGAGCCAGAGGTTTGGCGGTAAATTATGGTAGTGCATACACGCCTGGAACATGGATAAACAGCATACAAGTTACCAAAGGAATTGGCTCAGTGGTAAACGGTTTTGAAAGCATTGCAGGGCAAATAAATACTGAGTTACATAAAAGTGATGTAAAGGAAACTGTTTACTTTAATGCTTATGCCAGTGAAGGTGGACGCTATGAAGCCAATTTGAATTATGCGCATGCTTCGTCACCAGCTTTCAGTCAAATGATTTTATTGCACGGAAGTGCGCTAACCAATAGAATGGATAATAACAATGATGGTTATTTAGATAATCCTTTGGGTTATCAATTAAATGCCATGTATAGGTTTAAGTTTGATAAAGGCAAAGGTTTAATAATTCAAGGTGGTGTTAGAACTTTAATTGATAATAAAACTGGTGGACAATTAAATGGAGATACTATCAATCGTTTGTATGGCATACAAATAAAAGCTCTGCGAAACGATGGATTTTTAAAAGTGGGTTATGTGTTTCATAAAAAAATATATAAAAGTGTTGGTTTACAAATTTCGGGTGCAAACCAACAATATGAAACTTATTTTGGTAAAAATACTTACAATGGAACTCAAAATTCGTTTTACTCCAACCTGATTTACCAATCGTTAATTAGCTCAAGCGACCATAAGTTTAAAACTGGTTTGAGTGTAATGATTGATAATTATGATGAACGTTTGTATAATTTTAGCCATTATCAATTTAACCGCAATGAAATTGTTTCAGGTGCTTTTTTTGAATATACCTACAGTTTTTTAACCAAGTTTACTTTGGTGGCAGGTCAGCGATTAGATTACAATAATTTGTATGGAGTATTTTACACGCCTCGATTGCACATGCGTTATGCTTTAAACAATACTTTGGTGTTAAGAGCTAGTGGTGGGAGAGGACAAAGAACGGCTAATATTATATCCGAAAATACAGGTCTTTTGGTAAGTGCTAGGAAATTTATTTTCACCCCAAATTATCAAACAAATGCATACGGATTACAGCCAGAAGTAGCTTGGAATTATGGATTAAGTTTAACCAAAAATTTCAAACTAAATTATAGAAAAGGAAGTTGGACTATAGATTATTATTATACCAATTTTGAAAATCAAATAGTTGTTGATAGAGATAAAAACGCACAACAAGTTAGGTTCTATAATTTGAATGGTAGTTCATTTTCAAATAGTTTACAAGTTCAATTAGATTATGAATTGGTAAAACGATTGGATGTTAGAATGGCTTACAGGCTTTATAATGTACAAACTTTTTACGATTCTGTTGGTTTGAAAGAAGTTCCTTTAATAGCTGCACACAGAGCGTTTTTCAACATTGGATACACTACTAAAAACAAATGGAATTTTGATTTTACTTGGCAATGGATAGGTGAAAAACGTTTGCCAAATACACAAACAAATCCGTCAGAAAACAGGCTGTCGAATTACTCTTCTGCTTATACTCTATTGAACTCACAAATAAGCAAAAGTTTGTTTAACAAAAAATTAGACATGTATGTTGGTGTAGAAAATATATTAGATTTTAAACAAAATAATCCAATCATAGATGCACAAAATCCGTTTGGAGGTTACTTTGATGCAAGCATGGTTTGGGGTCCAGTTTTTGGAAGAATGATTTATACAGGTTTAAGGTTGAAATTTTAGATTTTATACTCCTAATACAAAATTCGCAATAGATTTACAAAGGCGTATTTATTCTAAAATATATTCTTCGGCTTCTAAGCCATCATTTTCTAGTCTAATAATAGTTTGATGGGTATGTGAACCAATAATTATTGCTTCAGCAATAAACAAACCATCATCTTCTTCAATTAACACATCATCAATGATATGGTTAATTAAATTTTTCCAAGCGTCAGTTTTACTGGCATCACGGGTTTGGTATTGTAAACTACCTTTAAACTCTATTTGTAATTGATGGTTTAAAAGGGCAATGTCTAATGTTGCCAAAGGCAAAATCATTTCACTAATCTCTTCGGCTTTTTGTAAAATAAGATTAGTATTATCAGTAAAAAAAAGTTCAATATATTCTACAAAACTAAATATATCCTGTGGATTGGCTTTATTTACCCAAAAATGGTAAGTTACTTTTTCAAGTATTTTACCTTCAGCACTTTTAAGTAACTGTAAGTGCTCTGAATTATAATACATAATTATTGGGCAGCTATATTGGCTAGTTTTTCTAATTCGGTTAAAATTACTTTTTCCATTTTGTCTTCAAAGTTTTCGTAACCATTTTTAACAAAAGTATTTCCAGTAATATTTTCATATAACTCTACATAACGATTGGTGATGCTTTCTATTAAATCATCTGGAAAAGTAGGTGCACTAGCTCCTTCTTGCCCTTGAAAACCTTGACTAATTAACCATTGGCGAACAAATTCTTTTGAAAGTTGGCGTTGTTGTTGATCATTAGCTTGAATTTTAGCATAAGTATCAGCATAAAAATAGCGTGATGAATCAGGAGTATGCACTTCATCCATTAACATAATTACCCCTTTTTTATTGCCAAATTCATATTTAGTATCTACTAAAATTAAGCCTTGTTTTAAGGCAAATTCAGTTCCAAAAGCGTATAAATCTCTTGTATGTTTTTCTATTTGTTCAAAATCGGCAGCACTTACCAAACCTTGAGCAATTATTTCTTCTTTGCTTATATCAGTATCATGTCCGCTGGTAGCTTTAATGGTAGGAGTAATAATTGGAGTTGGGAATTTGTCGTTTTCCAACATACCTTCAGGCATTGAAATTCCACAAATGGTACGTTTGCCACTTTTGTATTCGCGCCAAGCATGGCCTGTTAAATAACCTCTAATTACAATTTCTACTTGGTAAGGCTTACATCTATGTCCAATAGTTACGTTGGTATGTGGCGATGAAATAATCCAGTTTGGAACTATGTGTTTAGTTAACTCAAAAAAGAAAGCCGCAGTTTGGTTTAACACTTGTCCTTTGTAAGGAATAGCTTTAGTCATCACCACATCAAAAGCCGAAATTCTATCGGTGGCTACCATTACCAAAACATCATCATTTATATTGTAAACATCACGAACTTTACCTCTGTAAAAGTTTTTTTGTTTAGGAAAAAAAAAGTTAGTTGCTATTATAGCTTTCATAATTTATTGCTGTAAAAAAACGAATTGCAATGATACTCAATTAAGTTTTGAAATGAGTTTTATATTTGAAAAATTATATAAAAATGTTTCCAAATACTTGATTTTTATTTGAATCAGATTTATAAATTTAATGAAAATCAAACTAATTGAATAGCATTATATCGAATTATCTCAAATTACTTGAGGGAATCAAAATTTGAGTTTTAAACAACTAAATTTTGAGTTTTAGGATTTTATCTTTTTAAAATCAATGTTTTACGATATAAACTTTCTAAAATCTGTTAACATATTTAAGTATAGTTCCGTAGAGCAATGTAATTAAGTTAAGGAAATGAATCCAACGAAGTCAAATGTTCATTGTGGTTGGTCGGGTGACGCAACCACTGGCAGCATTTTTCAGGCGTTCTGATTTTACAAAATCAGCCGGAGGCTTGTCAATATTTTCACTCGCAAGATGCGAGCGAAGGCGGAGGCTACGAACCCGCAAGCGTTTTTTGCTTTTAAAGTCGTATTGGTTGCAATTTCTATACATTTCAAAAAACCACCCCGGTCTACTACCGATAGCTATCGGTACACCCCTCATTTCGACTCCGCTCAATGACCAGGGGGATTTTTAACATTAGTTCAAAAATTAACAACGGAAGTTATGAATAGCCTACTGCTTTAGCTGTAGGAAAATAAGTTGTTGGTGTCGCTTCGCTAAAACACCAACAACGGCAGCAATTTTCATTAGTTCAAAAATTAACAACGGAAGTTATGAATAGCCTACTGCTTTAGCTGTA
>JBMOGB010000203.1:0-7108 GCA_049318585.1 Bacteroidia bacterium
ACTTTATTATAAAAAAAAACTACTTACAAAATTAATTGTAAGTAGTTGATTGTTAATTGTGGGCGTTGAGGGATTCGAACCCCCGACCCTCTGCTTGTAAGGCAGAACGATATGACAATCAGTAGGTTTCAGTATTTTTCACAATTCAATTAAATATCTTATATTCAGACCACAAAGATACAATTTATTTTGCATTGTATTTCATTATTCAATAAATTAACCGTATCTTTGTATGTGTATTGTATGTGTAAGCAATATTTGTATGTGTATTGTATGTGTAATTTTAAACCGAAAATGATATGTTTAAGTTCAATTCAAACAATGTTAGTTTAAATCTAACAAGAGATGTTCGCCACAGGATTAAAACAGATGTATGTCCATTAAAATGGTGCGTTACTTTTCAACGTAAACAAGTTTATTATTCAACCGGAATAAGTTTGAATGAAGATGATTGGAATTCATTAATCGGAAAAGGTAAAACTACTTTTATAAAACTACATCGTGAAACGCTCCAAAAGTATTATGATACTACAATAAAAAGAAATGTGAAACAACTTGCCGAAAATGGTACGTTTAGTTTTGATTTGCTGAATGTACGATTAAGTAAGTCAGTTGGTACGGATTTAAAGCAAGCATTTAGAGCAAAGATAGAAAACCTTATCAGTAACGATAAAATTGGAAATTCAGTTGTATATCAATGCACATTGCGATCCATTGAAATGTACAATGAAAAAAACATACTATTTTCGGATATAACATCCAAATGGCTTGAAAAATATCAAAAGCACATGGAAACAAAAAGTTTAAGATATTCGACAATAGGTATGTATTTAAGAACTATCAGAGCCATAATGAACGATGCAAAAAAAAGCGATATAATTAATGCATCTGCTTATCCATTTGGCGAAGGTAAATTTCAAATTCCAATTGGGGAAGGTAGAGAGCTTGCAATGGAAATTGAACATATTAAAAAAATAGCTGAATACAATTGTCAGAGTAAAACTATTGAAATGTGTAGGGACTTATGGATATTTTCGTATTTATGTAATGGTGCAAATTTTGGTGATATTTTACGATTCAAATTTTCAAACATTAAAGACAATGAAATTTATTTTTATCGTAAAAAAACAAAAGATACTACCAAAAAGAAAATTGAAATTATAGCTCCTATATTGCCCGAAATGCAAATAATAATTGATAAATGGGGAAACGCTCCTTCGGCAAAAGGTTTTATATTTCCTTTTTTGAATAACTGTAGTACTGAAATTGAATATAAGGCACAAATTAGTAATGTAATTCGATTGACTAACAAGAACATTAAAAAGGTTACAAAATCCTTAGAATTGCCCGACATTAGTACTTATAATTGTAGACATTCTTATACAACGATATTGGCGAAGCTCCGAACACCCGAAAGTTACATCGACCAAGCCACAGGCCACAGTCAAAAAACAATTACACAGGGATATATCGGAAAATACAACAAACAAGAACGTATCAAATATAACAGTTTACTATTATGGAAGTAAGAAAATCACATTGTAATAATAGTTCACTTTAAAAAGTTAAAACCATGAAAGAAGAAAAGGACTTAGAGAATGAGAAAATGTGGAACTCAATGCTCAAATTCGGATTATCATTGAATGAGCTACCTTATTTTGTTAAGTTGAAAGGACAAATCGAACGTGGAGATGTTGAAAAGAATATCATGGAAGTGTTGAATTTTTTAGCTGGTAAAGTTAGCAGGTGTAATGATAACTTTCAAACTGCTGAAATACAGACTGCTAAATTTGCGTGGTTATGGGCAAACTACATAGCTGGTAGACCCGACCGACTTATGCGGTTGGTAGAAGACAACATCAAAACACTACCTAAAGGAGATATATTCTTTAGCTCTGTAAAAGGAGATAAATTCTCTAACTCTGTAAAAAGTCAAGAAATAGGACTAAACTACATGATTGAAAATAATTTAATTGATGTAGATTCGCTTAAAGAAAAAATTGAAATTTTCAAAATGGGATTTCCAAATGATAAGGTTGCCTTATTCGCAGAAAGAGCCTTGAATAGGTATGTTAAACCTAAAGTAGAGTTTAATAAAGAAGAACACACCTATCCACTATTAAGTAAAAAATATAATGCAGTAAAAATTCACAATACATTTTTCAACGGCGATATTGGTTTATGTACGTTTGAATGTTTTAATGATTGGTTTGTGAATAGACATAAAGCTGATAAAATTAAACCAACATTGCAAGGAAGAAAGAGCCGAACCACTCAAAAAACAACTTTAGCAGTAGCCCAAATACGCAAATTTATAGAAACGATAACAGAAAACGATACAGACCTTAAAGATGGGTACTTCAATAATGTATTTCAAGATTTGAAACTAATGAATATAAATACAGCAAAAAATCTAACTAAAGAGATTGAAGACAAGTTAAAACTTTGCGAAAATTAAAACTTTTTTACTGCCCTTTTTTACTGCCTACCAAGTAAAACCCTTAACTAATTGTAGTTGAGGGTTTTTTGTTTGTATTTAATTTTGCTTTACTGCCCTTTTTTACTACCTAAAAATACTCCTATTAATATGTATATCAGATAGATATATGATTATTATTGAAATGTATTGCTATATCTTTGTCAAAAAAATAATGAGATTGACAGCTAACAATTTCATTGAGCTAAAGAACTACTTATTTAGCTGTAAGTAGGGACAGGCAAAAGCAAAAATACAGATTAACATGAACGCAATTATTTTATCAAATGAAGAGTTGGAGCAAAAGATTAACCAACAAGTCGAAATTAGATTACAACAGTTTGCTAAACCAGTTGTAAAACGAACTACTAATTTAGACATGAATGAAGCTATTGAGTATCTAAATGAGATTGGTTACAAATGTAGTTACTCCCAATTATCAAAACTCACAGCAAAAAATGAAGTTCCGATGTCAAAATATGGCAGACGAATAACATTCAATTCAGATGATTTATCTAAATGGGTAGAAAGTAAAAAGCAGAAAACCATTAATATATCGATGGTAGTTGCTCAAAGTGCTAACTTAAAATTAGGTAGAACATGAAAACAAAAATGCCGACCGAAGCCAGCACCCTTGTATTAAATCAGCACCACAAAGATAGTACATTAATTCAATCCGTAAAAAGTTTATTTCTTACAGGTCAAAAGTTTACGGCTGTAGAGATTAATCAGCTTATCAACTCAAACGATGCAAGGAAATTAATAAGCTGTTTACGCAGCAATGGGATGGACATTCAAGATGTTCGCTTACATAATCGGTGCAAATTATATTGGTATGTTTCAGATATAAATCAACTATCATTATTCAATTGATTTATGGAAAAGGCAAAAAGATACAGCAAACCGGCAGCCGTTAAGGAGTTGGAAAATTTGGCACTAACTGAAAAGGCTAAGAAGTTTCGACATACACCTATTGAAATGTTGGTTAGGCCGGAGTTCACCGACAAAACGAGTAATGGGCTGACTAAGTGTATTATCACTTACATTCAGCTAAAGGGCGGACAAGCCGAAAGAATAAATTCGACAGGCAGACCGATTGACAACCGTACAACTTATACGGATGCAGTTGGTATTGCTCGCACGATGGGCAGTATTGAATGGATAAAAGGAACTTCAACCAATGGAACAGCGGATATTTCAAGTACAATTCGAGGTCGAAGCGTTAAGATTGAAGTAAAAATTAAACGAGATGTTCAGAGCGCAGCACAAAAAAAGTATCAACAGGATGTCGAACGTGCCGGGGGAATTTATGTAATTGCAAAAGACTTCACAACCTTTGTTGAATGGTACGTTAAAACATTTGAAAAATGAAAGATGAAAAGTACTTCAATGTTCCGGTGCAACTCTTCCATGGATTTATGGATGATAGTTCAAAATGCCTGAATGATGTTTTTGATTATGCAGTGTATCAACATTCTTTAAAGCTTACAGGAACACAAGCCGAACGATTTAAGGCAGCTTGTAAATGGTATGGCGTAACGTCAGGCAATAACAGTAAAAGTATTACAGATGCCAAGGAACTTGCAGAAAACACACCCGAAAATAGCCCGAAAGTTGGGTTATCTTTATCAATGTTTTGGAACTTTTACAAAAATGAGAAATCCGAGTTTGATAAAATTTGCCTTTTGGGATATTTGGCTATAAAGTCCATACTTCAAAATAAACCATATTGGAAACTTGATAATAAATTTTGGTTGTCCCGGATGGATGGCAAGGTTAAGGCTGTTTCAATGTTTGATGAACTTTCAGGATTCATACTAAAATACTCTTCGGAATATCAGATCGTAAAAATCAAAACAGAGCTGCGGAACAATTGGGGACTGATAACATACAGCCGTTATACAAGGGGTTTTTATGTTTCTTTTGAGTTGACCCTCGACCAACTTGTTTTTGAAGCTGAAAAGCGCAGAAAATCGACCAAAGACAAACTTTACAGGGAAGCAGAAAAAGAAGCATTATTAAAGGCAATGACTAGATTAAATTCATAACGACCATGACACGACCAAGGCACGACCATAACACGAGCTAAATAAAAGGGTTTAGTACATTGTCATTAATTCTTCTATTTTTCTTTTGAGATGTACACGACCTAAATAAATATTCTTTAGAAAGATATATTAGAAAGATACTTTAGAAAGATATTTCAAGAGTGATGTATCATTATAAAAAAAATCAATTTCAATGTAATTACATTCATTTACATAAAACACCTTCCTCTAAAGAAAGAATAATAAGCAGGGGGGCGGCGGAATTAACAAACACAAAATATAATGAAAAAGCTAATTGAGAAAACAGACAATTACAGTATTTACGAAGCAGCATTTATGGGTTATACTCAAATCTTTCGTCAATGGGACAACAACCATGTAGAGATTAAATTTACAGATAACTTTGCCAGGGCAAACGGACATCGAAACATTAATGATATGCTGAATAGTAATCCGGGAATGAGAGAGAGTTTAATGTTAACTTGTGGAAGTATTCCGGAATGGATAACAATAGATGACAAAGGCAATTTCACAGTTAAAAACACAGTAAGTAACATAGCATTGAATTGATGTTATTCAGAATAGATTAATCAGCTTTGGTACTTTTACCCCAATGGTGGTTATAAGAGAGTTAGTAAATACCCTAAAAGTGGGGTCAATGATTAGTCCTATTGGTCATAATTTTGTGTATGTATCCGTATCAATAAAGTTATCGAAACCAACTCGACACGATGTCGTAAACTAAAAGGATGTAGCGATTCGGTACACCCTTTACACACTAAGGACGAAAACCTTTTCAATAGAGTTATTGTAAACCTTTTTGATAAAGTTATCAATAACCTCGTTTGATAAAGTTGTCAAATGAACTCAACATTCATGTCGAACCCTACTTTACATCTTACTTGCCAAAAATGGAATGCAAACACGTTCAACATCAGGTTGAGGGTTCTCGTACTTAATACGAGGGTTCACACAAGCTGTAAGTTATTACTTAGTACGAGGCAGTGAAACACATCACGCCGGTAAATAAAACTCCTATTTCAAAAGTGATTTGATATTCATTGAAATGTTTTTTTAATACTATACTTCTTTTGATAAAACTTTTGACTATTTTTGCATTTCTATAAACACAAAATTTAGTTCAACAATACCGACAATTAATTTACAAAAAAACAGACAATAATTTAATTTTCAAAATATTAAAATAGCATTAGCTATTATTTGTACTTACTGAAACTTAGGAACTTTCAAAGAGACGTACAGAATAATTTTGCCAATGCTCATGCCGAATGGCGTGAGCTTTGCTTTATTCGTACGTCAAGGTTTCCTAAGACCTCAGTAAGTAGAATATGGTGAGTTCACGCCTTTTCTGTGAACAAACCATTAAATAATGGCTAAGGCGAAAGCTAAAGCCATGAAATATAATCCACTTTACATTCTTCCATTTTTTACTTCTATCTACTTTTCAAAAAAAAGACAAGTAGCACAAGCTAATTATTATATCTGCAATTGTAAAGCATACTCCGCACTATGATTAGCAAATATAAAAAATTAGAACTTGGTTGGTCGGGTAAAGACAAAGTGCAAAAACTTGAACCTCGTGTATTAATTGAAGACCCGGATAAATCGTTCGGTGATATGAGTACCGGAAATATGCTGATTCATGCGGATAATTTACTTGCATTAAAAGCATTGGAACAAAAATTCACTGGTAAGATTAAATGTATTTATATCGATCCTCCTTTTAATACTGGTTCAAGAATTGATGCCGATGGTAAAGAAATTGGTTACGATGATGGAATAGAACATTCTATTTGGCTAAACATGATGTATAACAGATTAAACATTTTGTTCTCGCTTTTATCAGACCAAGGTTCTATATTTATTCATTTAGATGATAATGAATCGGATTATTGCAAATTATTACTTGATGAAATATTTAATAGAAATAATTTTATAAATCGAATAACAATCGATGCTCGTTCACCCTCTGCGTTTAGCACTGTAAATCCTGGCGTTTTTAAAGCGTCAGAATATATTTTATGGTATGCAAAAAATAAAACTGCATGGGAAAGTAGAAGTATGAGGATTCCAACACAAAGAGATACAGCTTATAACAAATATATAATAAATAGACAACAACATGAATCTTTATGGGAATTTGAATCACTAAAAAAAGTTTTTTTACAGAATTTAAATGAAGATAGACTGCCTTTAATTGAACAATTTTTGAAAGATATATTTATTAAAGGGAAAAATTTGCCAAGACCTAAACTAAAAGAGATTATAGTAAATATATTTCCGCTTCAATTATTGTTAAATATACCTCAAATTTCAAATTATCTTTTTACTAAACTCAAATTATCTAATTTTGATGATTTCTATAAGGCTGTTTATATATATTTTCTTGAAAAATGTACTTATAATTATTCGGAAACTGATTTAGATAACTTTGTTTTTCAAAATGCAGATTGCGTGTTTAGAGAAACTGAAATTAGCGATGAAGGAGCTGGTAAAGAAACTGTTGAATTAACCCATTTTGCAGCATTATAAGCCCAAAAATGACAAATTAGGCCTATTTTAT
>JBMOGB010000204.1:0-7008 GCA_049318585.1 Bacteroidia bacterium
CTTCAATGTAATCATTTGCCCATTTTCCATATGTCTTATTAAAATCAAAATCACAAACTTTACATTTTGTTCCATGTACTCTAATTGCATCATTTCTTAATGAATTATCTCGTTCTACTTTAGTTGAAATTGTAACTTTTTGACCTCCTTCTGTTTTTGTCCTAATATCTAATTGGTCATCTTCATTTTCAATATCTCTGTACTTTTCTTCTAATCTTAGTTTTGTTTTAATTCTTAATCTTAACCAATTAAAAATGTCATCTAATACTTTTTGATAGTTAATGTTTTTTACTTCACTTTTGGTTATTACATTGGCAATGTCAAAACCACTTTTGTGCATGATATTATTAAATTGTTCTTCTAATCCTACAACTTTTCTGCCAATTGTTGCACCTCTATTTTGTAATAATTCAAATGTAATTCCATTGGATTTAAAATTACTTTCGTCAATTGTATATTGAACTAAAGAAGGTTTATCTCTTTTGAAATCGTAAACTCTGATAAAAGATTTGTCTGGCTTATTCGTTATCTTTTCATAGAAATGGACTCTATATTCATTTCCTTCAAAGTCAAAAAAGAAACCTTTTGTTATTTTGTCAATTGATTTGAATTTAACACCACCTATAATTTTTCCTTTTTTAATACTTTCTGACAAGTACTTGTTTATTCCTTTTATTAATTTATTCTTGTTCATATCATTTTACGAATTTCGGAATTGTATACGCTATCTTTTGTAGGGATGTATTAGTCGTCATTGTCCAACAAATATATTTTATTGTTTTATAATTACAAGTGTTAAAAAGTCGTTGTAAATCAACTTCCCGCATCCGCCAACATCTTATTGGTGGAAACTATTATTGAGCCTCTAGCTCAAATATATAATATTATCAAATCTGTGTAATCTGTGGCAAACTTTCTTTCAACAAATCATCCAAAACCTAACCTTTAATAATCCTTCCGTCATCCATTTCTATGATTCTGTCGGTGCTGGTTGCAAACTCATTATCGTGGGTTACTATCAGTAAAGTTTGTTTGAATTCATGTGCTAATTCTTGAAAGATATTGAATACAATTTCGCCATTTTTTTTATCTAAATTTCCTGTTGGTTCATCGCCCATTATTATCAATGGATCATTGATTAAAGCACGTGCAATGGCTACACGTTGTTTCTGTCCGCCCGAAAGCTGGTTGGCCATTTTCATTGCTTCATTTTCAATGCCTAAAATCTTCAATTTTTCCATGGCTCGGTGCTCCACTTCTTGTTCTGAATAAGTGCCTAATTTTAAACCTGGAAGCATCACATTGCGAAGCACACTAAACTCATTTAACAAATAATGAAACTGAAATACAAAGCCAATTTTTGCATTGCGAACCAATGCCAATTGCCCTTCTTTTTTCTGCTTCATGCTTTCGCCATCAATGAATAAATTTCCTTCGTAATCGGTGTCCATGGTAGACAGAATATAAAGTAAGGTGGATTTGCCGCAACCTGATTTTCCTATAACCGACACAAATTCACCTTTATTCACAGAAAAATTTATATCCTTTAAAACAGGAATGGTTATGGGGTCGTGAAAACTTTTATTGATGCCCTCGGCTTTTAATACAATTGTACTCATTTTATTTCCCTCTAATAATTACTACTGGATCAATTTTACTTGCTTTTCGAGCAGGAAACATACCGGCAAAATAAGTTGTAACTAACGAAAATATTGTTCCAATCATGTAGAATTTTGGATTGTAATTAATGGGGTAAGTTTTTATTGTGGGCAAAGAAGCTGTATTGAATGGTATTTGATCAATGATGGACGATAAACCAAATCCAAATAGCAAACCTACCAAACCACCAAAAAAACCAATGCTTAACGCAATAATGATAAAGATGGCATTTACATCTTTTCCTGAAAAACCAGTTGCTTTTAAAATGGCAATGGAATCCATTTTTTCATAAATCATCATGTTTAAAATATTATAAATTCCAAAGCCAGCCACTATTAAAAGCGTAATGCCAACTGCATAAGAAATCAATGTTCTAATGGAACTTCCAGTTTCAAATTGTGAGTTAGCGGTTTGAATATCTTCGGCATCAACTCCAAATATTTTAGCATAATCTTTTGCCATTTTTGGAGCTAAAGTTAAATCGAATAATTTGATTTGAATATCGGTAATATAATTGGTGGGTTTGCCTAATAATTTTTGTGTAGTAGCCAATGATGCGTAACTTTGAATTTTATCTAATTCTTGCAAACCTGATTGGAAATAACCAACCACTTTTAATTGAATTCTATCGCCTTTTGGTGTGGTAATTTGTATTACATCACCAATGTTTGCAAGCATTTTGGTGGCAGCTCCTTTTCCTAAAATAATGCTGTTAGGTACATTCAATAAATCAATATAATTACCAGCAGTTACATAATCTTTAAAGAAAAACAACCTGTTTTCTGCTTCTACATCTATACCGTTAATTACTCCAGTAATGTCTATTGTGCCAACATTATAAAAAACTTGTGTAGTTATTTTTGGTGCAATTCCTCTAACTCGTTTGTCATCTTTTAGTGCTTTTAAAATGGCACCATTATTATAAATTTCTTGCCTGGCTCCAGTAGGTTTTACTGAATGAATAAAGTTGTGATTTCCTTTGAATTTTTCCGATAAATCAATAGGTTGATTTGGAGTTGCTTTTATTTCATTAAATAATTTGATGTGTGCAGTTCTATTTAAAATTAAACCATCTAATAAACTGTTCAAACCGCTCATAAAACTAAGCAAAGTAATGAACATGGTAATGCTAAAAGTTACACCTACAGCAGCCACCAGCGTTTGTTTCCACCTAGCAAGCAGCAACGATTTAGCAATGGTAATGATTAGTTTTATATTCATTATTTTGCTGGAACAATTAGTTCATCATTGGTAGTTATACCACTTAATATTTCTATTTTTTTATAGTCTTTCAAGCCAGTTTTTACCTGCACTTTTTCACCGTCTGATTTGGTTACAAAACCATCATCACTTACTACATTTCTTGGTAAAGTGATTACATTTTTTTTAGTACTAATTACAATATTTGCTTCAACTGTTAAGTTTGGAAAAAGGGTGGCTGGTTGTTTGGTAAATATTGCTTCAACTACAAAAGTTTTGGTACGTTCGTTCATAATTGGATTTACTTTTTCAACCAATGCTTCATAAACTTCACCTTTGTAACTATCGAGCGAAACTAAAATCAATTGACCTTTTTTTATTTTCACAATATCATATTCGTCAATTTGTAGTTCAAGTTTAAAATGATTGGCCGAACCCACAACAGCCAAGGGAGTTTGAACGTTTACCATTTCGCCTTTTTCTTTTAAAAGGCTATAAACTTTTCCCTCAATCTCGCTTTTTATTATAAAATCGCCCAATTGTTTTTCAGCAATCATTAAGTTTTTTTTCGATTGTTGCGAAGCAAAATTCAATTGTCTTTTTAAATCAGAATACCTAATTAAAGCAGCTTGGTAATTTGATTTTGAACTTTGAAAATTCAATTGTTTTAGCTCTAAATCTACTAGCGAACCTACTTGTTGTTTCCATAAATTTTGTTGGCGAACAAATAAAGAAGAGTCGGTTAGGAATTTATTTTTAGCAAAATCAATGCTTGTTTTTAGCTCATTCAATTTACTTTGATTAGCATCAAAATCGTTGTATTTTTCAGCTAATTTTGCGTTGTCAGAGTTTAATTTAGGTGTTTCGTTTTGCACCGCAATTAAAGGTGTCCCAACTTTAACCAAATCGCCTTCAGTAACCATAAACTGTTGAACAATTCCACTAACAGAAGCATAAACTTGATATTGATTTTCGGCCTTTATAATTCCTGATGCATAAACCGATTCGGTAATGTCTTGTTGGGTAGCTTTTACTTTTTCTACCTTGCTTTTACAAGCAATAATTAAAGAAGAAAATACGACAAAAAGGAATAATTTATTCATACTTCAAATGTATCAATTAGTTCAATGTTGTTGCATGATGTGTGTCATTTAATTTAAAGATTGAAAAATTACAAGATTGGAAAAATTGGAAGATGACAAGATTGGATGATCATAGTAGGGGCAGACCTAAGTCATTAAATTAAGCGTTTTTAAAAATATAAATTTCAGATATTGTTTTCGACTTCGCTCGAACTGACTGTGTTTAAAGTCATTTCGAGCGAAGTCGAGAAAGTATAAATTTGCTTATTTCCTTAACTTAATCACATTGTGAGCAGACTAATGTGGTTGTTCTAAAAAGCAGACCTATGTGTTTGCCCTAAAATTACAGACCTATGTGGTTGCTTGATCAATCAGACCTATAAATATTTTAGCAGAAAGTTTCTTTTTTCATAATCCCATTGTTAAATAATTGTTTCTATTTTTAAGGAAGTAACATTTAGAAAATCATTCAATAATATATTCATAACAGCGCATTAACAATTCGTTTTTTTTAAAGCAAGTAATTTGAAAATATTTTAAAATCAAATATGAAAAAGATAATTTACAAATTATTAGGTGTATTGCTGTTTTGTACTGCAAGCATTTTAACCAATGCGCAAATCAATGCGCAACTTTTAGGGCGATATTCCATAGGAACGTATAATTCCAATGGTGGTGTAGCCGAAATTTCTGCTTACGATCCAGGTTCCAAACGTATGTTTGTTATCAATGGTCCTGACTCATCAGTTAAAATTGTTAGCATTGCAAATCCTGCAAGTCCAGTTTTAATTGCTACTGTTTCTGTTAAACCTTATGGAATAGATGTTACTTCGGTTGCTTGCAATAAAAACGGTGTTTTTGCTCTAGCTGTAATTGACTCTAACGGAAAAACAAATCCTAGTAATATTGTTTTTTTAGACATCAATGGAAATTACATCAATAAGGTAAAAGCTGGTGCAAATGCCGATCATGTTATTTTTACTTCTAATGGACAAAAATTATTAGTAGCCAATGAAGGTGAACCAAATGTAGGTTACACCATTGATCCAGAAGGTTCAATTTCAATTATTGATTTAGCTTCTGGTGTTGCAAATATTACTCAAGCCAATGTGCAAACTGCAGGTTTTACTGCTTTTAATTCTCCTGCTGTAATAGATTCTAAAATCAGAATTTTTGGTAAAATTCAAACTGGAACTACTTTTTTACGTAACTCTACAGTTGCTGAAGATTTAGAACCAGAATACATTGCTATTTCAGATGATAACACAACTGCTTGGGTTACTTGCCAAGAAAACAATGCTTTGGCTGTTGTAAATATTAACACTGCTACTGTTACTTCTTTATTGCCTTTAGGCTACAAAAACCATAGACTTGTTGGAAATGGTTTAGATCCATCAGACAGAGATAATGGATCAAATGGTGCATTGGCTAAAATTGATACTTTCCCTGTTTTTGGAATGTTTTTACCTGATGGAATTTCTCATTTTAAAGCTGGAAATCAATCGTATTTAGTAACTGCTAACGAAGGTGATGCAAGAGCTGATTGGGGAACTGCTAACAATGAAGAAAACAGAGTTGGCGATGCTGCTTATGTGTTAGATTCTACAAAATTTGGTGGTGCAGCTGGTGTTGCTGCAATTAAAGCAAACAGTTATTTAGGTCGTTTAACAGTTTCTAACAGAACTGGTGATTTTAACAACGATGGTAAAATAGATTCTATTTTTTGTTTTGGTGCACGTTCGTTTTCTATTTGGAATGGAACTACTGGTGCTTTAGTTTGGGATAGTAAAGATGAAATAGAACAAAAAGTTAAAAGCATGTTTCCTGCTAACTTTAACACAGGTCATACTACAAATGCTTTAGACGATAGAAGTGATAACAAAGGTCCTGAACCAGAAAGTGTAACTATAGGTAAAATATTAGATTCAACATATGCTTTTATAGGTTTAGAGCGCATTGGTGGAATTGTGATTTATAATATTACCAATCCAACTGCACCTTATTTTGTTCAATATATAAACACTCGTAATTTTAGTGTTACTCCTAATCAAACTAACTTAGCTTCTGTTGGCGACTTAGGTCCTGAAGGAATTGTATTCATTCCAAGAAACGAAAGTCCAAATGGAAAAGACATGATTATGTTATCGAACGAAGTTTCGGGAACAGTTGCGTTATTCCAAATCAATTCTCGTAGTGCATTCCAAATGCAAGTATTACATGCTTCAGACATGGAAAGCGGAATAGATGCTCCAATAGATGCACCAAATTTTGCTGCTGTTTTAGATACTTTAGAAGGAACTTATGCCAATACGGTTAAGTTAGCTTCTGGCGATTGTTATATTCCTAGTCCGTTTTTAAGCGCTGGTGAAGATCCTTCAATGCAAACTCCTTTGCGTAATACTGCTAGCAGTTATTTTAGTGGAACTACTTCAGGTTTAAGAGCTGCCATTGGTAGAACAGATATTGCTATGATGAATATTATGGGTTTCCAAGGTTCAGCTTTTGGTAACCATGAATTTGATTTAGGAACTCCTGAAGTAAATAGCATTATTGGTGTGGACATTAGAAGCAACGGTGCCGACAAACGTTGGATTGGTGCTCAGTTTCCTTATTTAAGTGCTAACTTAAACTTTAGTAACGACATTAACTTAAGCTATTTAACTACCAACCAACGCTTATCGGTTGATAGTTTTAAAACTTCACCAGCAATTACTGCAAATAGCCAAAAGAAAGGTATTGCGCCTTCGGCAATTATAGAAATGAATGGCGAAAAAGTGGGAATAGTTGGTGCTACTACACAAGTTTTAGCTGCTATTTCTTCGCCTGGTGCTACTACTGTTTTAAGCGGTGGGTCTGATAATATGCCTGCTTTAGCTGCGGTTTTACAACCAGTTATTGATTCATTAAGAGCAATGGGAATTAATAAAATTATCGTGATGAGTCATTTGCAACAATTAGCTAACGAAAAAGCATTAGCTCCTTTATTAAAAGGTGTTGATATAATAATAGCTGGTGGTTCACATTCATTATGTGCCGATGGCAATGATAGATTAAGAGCTGGAATTCC
>JBMOGB010000205.1:0-6946 GCA_049318585.1 Bacteroidia bacterium
TTAATAGAATCACAAATGGCTAATGCATCTTTTTTATCTTTAAAAAATCCACTTTCCCAAAAATATTCTACTTGTTTAATTGTTGAATTAAAGGAGTCTTCTGTCCATATTTCAACTGAGGTAGTTTGATTATAATAATAAGAAATATCTTTTGCCATTTGAACCAATTCTGGTTCAATCAAAATTGGTTCGTAGTTTTTATTGATAAAATCAACATCGCCAAGTATGGTTTTTAGCCAATAAAATAGCTTGAAATTAATGAGTATTTCATCGTTAAAATGATGCCAAATTGGAACATCATCGGCTGAGTATAAAATAGTATTTTCTGGTCTAGAACTAATGGCTTTTAAGTTTGATAATATATTAGCAAGCCAATTTTTGAAATTTGCCTTATTGTGTTCTAATAAAGTAAAATCAAAAGTTGCTTTATTACTAAAAATTTCTACTTCTTCATCAAATTTTATTTTGAATGTTTTACATAAAACTGCAACTTCTTCAATATTAAATAGTTTTTCGCCTCTAATGCGCCTATATGCGCTGTCAACGCTTAAATTTAAAACATCAGAAATACTTTGTACTAAATTTTCATTTGAAGGAAGAACAGCCTTTATTTTATTGATGAGCTGATCTTGAATATTATTTTTTGATTCTTGCGCCATTTTTTTTAGTATTTAACCAATTAAGCTGCTTTTATTTTTTGCAAAATATGCAAAACGTATTTATTTTTTTGCGAAAAATGCAAATAATCGGATTTCTAATTGTAAAAAACTTCAACATTTACATTTTATACTAATCTTCTAAAATAGTTCTCCCAAATTCAATTATTTACAAAAAACAATAACCAACATATTTGCTACGTAAAAACAAACTAAAAAAATATTATGAAAAATTTAAAAAACTTAAGTAAACAAGTATTCTTGTTATTATTATTAACTGTTTTTGTTAATGAAGTAAGTGCTCAAACAGTTAAATCAACGGTTAAACCAACTGTAATTATATTAAATGCAGAAAGTAGGGGATTACCAAATGATGCTACTCAATTGGGAAACATTTTAAGAGCTGAAGTGGAAAAGCTTGACGACTTTGATGTAACAGACAAGTATGACGTTGCTTTTTTAATTGAAAAAAACAAATTGAATGTTTCAAATTGCTATGGTAAAACATGTTTGCTTGAAATAGCAAAAGTTATTCCTACCGATTATATAATTACAGGAAGCGCTGAATTAATTGGACAAAACATTACTATAACTATTAGGATGATTAATGTGCAAAAACAAAGCATTGAAAAAACTACCAGCATTGAATTCAATAATATGCCTGATGAAATAAAAACTATGTTTAAAATAGCTGTTCAAACTATGTTTAACAAAACAGTAAACCAAGACTTACTTATTTTACTAACTAAACAGAATAATTTTGAAAATACATTAAATAATCCAAATCAAAATAAAATCAATTTACAAGGTCCTCGTTTTGGTTTTATAACAGTTTTAGGCCAGGATAGAAAAACACTTATTGCAAATAAATTAGATGGAGGTTATGAAGTTAATCCATTGTTTTTTCAATTTGGTTATCAATTTGAAAAACAATATTTGAATGAAGGAAATTTTCAAGCACTATTTGAAGTTATCCCTATGATTTCAGGACTTGAACAATCTATGTTTATACCAAATCTTGCCATATTAAATGGATTTAGAAATAGTAAAAATGGATGGGAATTTGCTTTTGGACCTACCATAAGTATTTCAAAACAATTAGATGGATATGAAGATGTAAATGGTAAATTTATATCAGGAAAAGATCCCATAACAAATAAATCAGAAACTAGAATGGATAGCAGAGGCGATTCACGTTTTACAGGTTCGTTATTATTAGCTTTAGGTAAAACTTTAAAAAGTGGAAAGTTAAATATTCCTATAAATTTATGGTGCCTATTCCCCTCTACTGAAGGAATTACAAGAATGGGAATTTCGTTTGGTTATAACACAAAACCATAGTAAAACAAGAAACGGAAAATTAATTATTAAAAAAATAAAAACATGAAAAATTCAATTTTAACCGCATTAACAATACTATTTTTTAGCTTAAATATTTGTTTCTCACAAGATATTATTACAAAGAAAAATAAAGATTTTATTCAAGCTAAAATATTGGATTCAAATGCCACAGAAATATTTTACAAACAGTATTTTAATCAGAATGGACCAACTTATATAATTTTTAAATCAGAATTATTGAAAATTAATTATGAAACTGGTAAATTGGAAGATTATAAAGATTTTATAACACCACCAGTTCAAAATACTGCAACTGCGATTGAAAAACAATACATTGATTCAATAAATGATGTTAATAAAAGTAATTCTCAAAATATAGAAAGCAATTCTTTTGATGAATCTTTAAATTCAAATTGGGGAGATAAAATATTCAATAATAAGCCAAATGGAGAAAGAGATGCAGAAAAGCATTATGACGGTTATCGTAAAGCAGGAACAGTTACTTTTCTTGTTAGCGCAGTTCCTTTTTATGGAATTATTTGGGGGCTTGCTCCTACAATTTTATGTTCAGCTATTCCTCCAGCTGAAGAAAACTTAAACTACCCAAACGAAAAACTAATGAAAAATCTTACTTATAAAAAAGCTTACACTAAAAAAGCTTATCAAATAAAAAAAAGAAAAATATTGAAAAATTATGGTTATGGAATTTTATCAGGAACGGGGGCCGCAGCTGCATTTTTATTATTTGTAATTATTACTTATTTCCCTTGATTTTATTAAACTTTCTAAAAGTTTTCAAAAAAGTCATTATCAATTATTTGTTAGTGACTTTTTTTGTGAAAGTAAGAACTGAAATTTTATAGCTTTTTTATTTATTAGCAAAATATAAATAAATGTTTACAATTACATAATATTAATACTAGCTATTGAAAACATATAATTGCGCAAAAATTAGCCTTAATTATGTTTGGATTAGACCCAACCTTAACATTTCTATTAATAGCATGTTTAACTGCTGCATGTGCTTTTGAGTTTATCAATGGATTTCACGATACTGCAAATGCGGTGGCAACCGTAATTTACACTAATTCACTTAAACCTTGGATTGCGGTAATATGGAGTGCAGTTTGTAACAGTGTAGGTGTATTTGCAGGCGGAATTACAGTTGCAATGGGAATTAGTTATTTAATTCCAATGGAAGTTTTAGCTGATCCAAATATTTACCATAGTGTAGCATTAATAATGGCATTATTACTTACAGCTATTATATGGAATTTAGGTACTTGGTATTATGGAATTCCTTGTTCAAGTTCACATACTTTAGTTGGTAGTATTTTAGGTGTTGGATTAGCCTATTCATTTATAGCTGAAAAAAGCGGAAATTATGTAAATTGGAGTAAAGCTGGTGATATTGGATTAAGTTTATTGGTATCACCAATTATTGGTTTTGGTTTAACCATTATGCTAATGTATATTTTAAGGTTAAGTGTTAAAAATAAATCAATTTTTAAAGCACCAAAAACTAACGATCCACCACCATTGCCAATAAGAATGATTTTATTATTAACATGTACAGGTGTTAGTTATAGCCATGGCAGTAATGACGGTCAAAAAGGTGTTGGATTAGTAATGCTTATTTTAATTGCAATTGCACCTAGCTATTTTGCAATTAATTCAAAAGTAGATTTACCAAAAGTAAAACAAGAAATTGCAGTTATAGATGCTATTATAAATAAAACAATTGTTACACAAATTACTAAAGAAGACAGTTTTGAATTAGCAAAAGTAATTTCAATTTCAAGTAATATAAGTAATGTAATCAATTCAAAACCTATTGTTGATTTAAACGTAAGTGAAAAATTTGAGGTAAGAAACAATGTTATTAAACTAAGTAAAGAGATTGAAAAATTAGAAAAAAATAATACCATTGCTTTAAGTGGAGTTGATAAATTAAATTTAAAATCATCTATTTCTGGAGTAAAAGGAATTACAGAATATTCACCAAGTTGGGTAATTTTTATGATATCTATTTCATTGGGTTTAGGAACTATGATTGGTTGGAAACGAATTGTAAAAACTATTGGCGAAAAAATAGGTAAGCAGCACTTGAATTATGCTCAAGGAGCAACAAGTGAGTTAGTAGCAGCTGCTACTATTGGAATGGCTACTGCATTTGGATTACCTGTTAGCACTACTCAAGTTTTATCATCGGGAGTAGCAGGAAGTATGGTAGCAAGCAAAGGATTGAAAAACTTACAAGGTGGAACCATTAAAAATATAGCCATTGCTTGGGTTTTAACATTACCCGTAACTATAATATTATCTGGAGTATTATTTTTGCTTTTTAGAGCAATGGCAGGTTAATCTTTTTTGTTTTATTTTTCAAAAAAGAATTTATTGAAAGCTCATCAAATACAGTCTTTATGGCTGTATTTTTGTTTTTAAAATCACCTATTTTTAAAATTCAAGTCAACTATTCATTGATTGGTTTTGAATAATGCCAAATATTCACGCTATTTGATTTGGATTTAATATTGACGAATACGTTTTTATTAAAAAATACAATCATTTTTCATAAATAAATACAGCATTATGAATTTAAATAATTTCACCATCAAATCGCAAGATGCCGTTCAAGAAGCTTTGCAAATTGCTTTAAAAAACGAACAACAATCCATTGAACCAGCCCATTTATTTTTAGGCTTAATTCAAACTGATGAAAACGTCATTTCTTTTTTATTCAAAAAATTAAATGTTAACCAATCTCGAATAGAATCAGCATTAGAAGCTATTGTAAAAAGTTATCCAAAAGTTACAGGTCAAAGCCAACATTTATCGAATTATACAAACCAAGTATTGCTGAAAGCACAAAGTTATTTGAAAGAATTTGGCGATGAGTTTGTTTCAGTTGAGCATATTTTATTGGCCTTATTAGATGGAAAACACCAAATTGCTAATTTATTAAAAGATGCTGGTGTAAGCGAAAAAGAACTGAAAGCTGCAGTAAAAGAATTACGTGGAGGACAAAAAGTTAATTCACAATCTGCCGAAAGTCAATATAATTCATTGAATAAATATGCAAAAAACTTAAATGAATTAGCACAACAAGGAAAGTTAGATCCTGTAATAGGCCGTGATGAAGAAATTCGTAGGGTGTTGCAAATTTTGAGCCGCAGAACTAAAAACAATCCTGTATTGATAGGCGAACCAGGTGTTGGAAAAACTGCCATTGCCGAAGGTTTAGCGCATAGAATAGTAAATGGCGATGTTCCTGAAAATTTAAAAACAAAAAAGATTTTCTCATTGGATATGGGTTCTTTAATTGCTGGCGCAAAATATAAAGGCGAATTTGAAGAGCGCTTAAAGTCGGTAGTTAAAGAAGTAATAGATGCTGAAGGTGAGATTATTTTATTTATTGATGAAATACATACTTTAGTTGGCGCTGGTGGCGGTGGTGAGGGAGCTATGGATGCTGCCAATATTTTAAAACCAGCATTGGCACGTGGCGAATTGCGCAGTATTGGTGCAACTACTTTAGCCGAATACCAACGCTATATTGAAAAAGACAAAGCATTAGAAAGACGTTTTCAGAAAGTATATGTGGAAGAACCAGATACTGAAGATGCCATATCAATTCTGCGTGGATTAAAAGAAAGATATGAAGTTCACCATAAAGTACGTATAAAAGACGATGCAATTATTGCTGCAGTAGAACTTTCACAACGTTATATTTCCGACAGGTTTTTGCCAGATAAAGCCATTGATTTAATGGATGAGGCAGCTGCAAAATTGCGATTGGAAATAGATTCGGTTCCTGAAGAAATAGACCAATTGGATAGACGAATTATGCAATTGGAAATAGAAAGAGAAGCCATTAAACGTGAGGGTGACAATGAAAAGGTAAAAAATTTAGCGGAGCAAATTGCGAATTTACAAGCTGACAGAAATGATTTAAAAGCAAAATGGCAAAGCGAAAAAGTAGTAGTTGATGGCATTCAAAGTACTAAAAAAGAAATTGAAAATCTAAAATATGAAGCGGAACAGGCAGAACGGAATGGAGATTTTGCTCTTGTAGCAGAAATTAGATATAGTAAAATTAAAGATGCGGAAAAACGACTAGAAGAGTTTAAAGCAAAACTCAATGAAGCGCAAAATCATTCGCCAATGATGAAGGAGGAAGTTACTGCAGATGATATAGCTGATGTGGTAGCACGTTGGACTGGAATTCCGGTTACAAGAATGTTGCAAAGTGAGCGTGAAAAATTGTTGAATTTAGAAGAAGAATTACACAAACGTGTGGTTGGACAAGAAGAAGCAATTGCAGCTATTAGTGATGCCATTCGTAGAAGTAGAGCTGGATTAAGTGATCCTAAAAAACCAATTGGTTCATTTATATTTTTGGGAACTACTGGAGTAGGAAAAACAGAATTAGCAAAAGCCTTGGCCGAATTTTTATTTAACCAAGAAAGTGCTTTGGTAAGAATTGATATGAGCGAATATCAAGAAAAACATACTGTGAGTCGTTTAATTGGAGCGCCTCCAGGATATGTTGGATATGAAGAAAGTGGACAATTAACAGAAGCCATTCGCAGGCGTCCATATTCAGTTGTGTTATTAGATGAAATAGAAAAAGCACACCCTGATGTGTTTAATATTTTATTACAAGTTTTGGATGATGGCCGATTAACAGATAACAAAGGTAGAACAGCCAACTTTAAAAACACCATTGTGATTATGACTTCGAATATTGGTTCACACATTATTCAAGATAGTTTTGAGCAAATGGAAAGTGAAGAAAGCGATAAAGATGCCATTACAGCCAAAGCTAAAAACCAGGTGATGGAGTTATTGCGTAAGCAAATTCGTCCAGAGTTTTTAAATAGAATTGACGATATCATTATTTTTACTCCGCTTAACCGCGAAAACGTAAGACAGATTGTTAACCTACA
>JBMOGB010000206.1:0-6864 GCA_049318585.1 Bacteroidia bacterium
TCACTACTTGTTTATTATCAACCAATAAACTTTTTCTGTGTAATCTGTGAAATCTGTGGCTATTCCTTTTGTATTTGAAATTTGAAAATCAATCTTATATATTCGTAAATTATTATTATTTTAAAAAATGCAAATTAGTGTAGCGCAGTTAGCGCAATTATTAAACGGAACTGTTATTGGAAATTCCGATATTTTACTTCATACAGTTGCAAAAATTGAAGAAGGGCAGGATGGTGCACTTTCGTTTTTAGCCAATATGAAATACGAACCACATTTGTACAATACACTTTCGAGTGCAGTTTTGGTAAATAACGATTTTGAGCCAACGCAAGAAGTAAAAACCACTTTAATAAAAGTAGAAAACGCCTATGCTTCTTTCACTTTTTTATTGGAACAATTTGCAGCGCAAGCCAATAAAAAAGAAGGAATTGAAGAAGGTTCTGTAATAAATAAAACGGCTGAATTAGGAACAAATATTTATGTTGGGGCACTTTCTTACATTGCCAAAGGCGTAAAAATTGGAAACAATTCTCAAATTTACCCAACAAGTTATATTGGCGATAATGTGAAAATTGGAATGAATTGCATAATTTATGCTGGTGTAAAAATTTATAACGATTGCATAATTGGAAACAATGTAATTATTCATTCAGGAACTGTTATTGGTAGCGATGGATTTGGGTTTGCGCCATTGGCCGATAGGTCGTACAAAAAAATCCCTCAAATTGGAAATGTAATTATTGAAGATGATGTGGAAATTGGCAGTAATTGCAGTATTGACAGAGCTACAATGGGAAGTACAATTCTGCGGAAAGGAGTAAAGCTTGATAACTTAATTCAAATTGCTCATAATGTAGTGGTTGATGAACATACAGTTATTGCTGGGCAAAGTGGAATTGCTGGAAGTTCAAAAGTTGGAAAATACTGTATTATAGGCGCTCAAGTGGGAATGGTTGGACATATTTCTATTGCTAATGGTTCAATTATTGGTGGTAAAAGTGGAATTAGTGGAACTATAAAAGAGGAAAATAAAAAGTGGTTTGGCTCTCCAGCTTTTGACTATGCCGATTCTGTTAAATCATCAATCATTTTTAAAAAATTGCCTCAACTTTATAAATCTGTTGCTTTGCTTGAAAAAAAAATAAATGAAAAATAATTTTTAACAGCTGTAACTTTTTTTGTAAAAATTCGTTTTAGTTGTAATTTTAAAATAATTGTGCTTATTGAATGACTGTTACAGAATACAATACATGTGTTAAAAATTATGCCGATCCGGTTTTTCGATTCATTTTTAAAAATATAAAAGATGAAGAAAAAGCCAAAGATATAGTGCAAGATACATTTGTAAAAATGTGGGTTAAAGTGGAAGATATTATTGCCGAAAAAGCAAAATCGTATTTGTTTACTGCTGCCTATAACACCATGATTGATGCAATTAGAAAAGATAAGTACAAAGCAAACTATGAAGATCATTACGATAATTATTTAACCACAAACAATACCTTTAACGATTTAAAAGAAGTAATAAATTTGGCTTTTAGTAAATTAAATGAAACACAAAGAAGCGTAGTGATGTTGCGTGATTATGAAGGTTATTCGTATGATGAAATTGGGAAAATAACGGGTTTAAATGAAAGCCAAGTAAAAGTATATATTTATAGAGCTAGACTAAGTATGAAAAAATTTATTGGTTCATACGATAACGTAGTGTAAATGCTTTTGATTCAATGTCTATATAATTAAAAAAGACATTGTTTTAAACGTCTAATAATATTGTAAAAAAAGATGTTGCATGCAACGTCTTTACATAAAAAAATGTCAAAGGGTAAATAAAAAAGTAAAATGGAAATAAATATTAATAATTACGAAGTATTTGTAATTGATTTTATTGACGGTAAGTTAAATGAAGTTGATACCGAAAGTTTATTTGCTTTTTTAGGCCAAAATCCTGCTTTAAAAGATGAGTTTGATTTATTAACTAATACCTCGAATTCCATTCCCATTGAAACAGTTTCCTTCGATAGCTCTTCACTGCTAAAGCCCATAAATATTGATGTTAACAATTATTCTGAAAAACTAATTGGTTTAATTGAAAACGATTTATCTCCTTTAGACAAAGTGGTTTTATTAAGTGAATTAAACCTGTATCCTGAGTTAAAAAAAGAACACGATTTATTTTTAAAAACCAAGGTGGTAGCCGATACAAATATTGTATTTAAAAACAAAGAAATTTTAACTCAAAAACCTTTTAGAATTATTCCTTTATTTACCAAAATTTCTGCAATTGCTGCATTGTTTATAGCAGTAATTATAGTGTTTTACTTTGTAAATAACAATAATTCAAACTATCAAGTTGCTATTAACGAAGCTATTGTTAAAGCAAAACAAGATTCTATTTCAAATATTATAAAGTCAAGAAATAATGTTCCTAAGCAATTACAGCTGGAAAACGAAAAGCAAATGTTAGCTTTTGGTGGTATAAATGCAGCTTTGGTTAAAAGGAATGGTAAAAAACCAATGGTTTCTCCTGCAATTCCTTTTAATAAAAACAATAAAAATTCAATCAAAGAAAATCCTTTAAACAATAATAATAATCAATCAGGAAGTCCAACTCCATTGCCTAAAAAGATATTGTCTGAAAACGGTTTGTTAAATAATAATATTGCACAAATAGATGTTCCTAAATCAGATGTAAAACCAATAATCACTGAAAATATTACAACTCCTATTTTGCCTAAAAATGCTGCTATTGCCATGCAAAATAAAGAAAATAATGATGGTGAGAATAACGATAAAAGTTTAACAACTTATGTAAAACAACAACTTCAAATTACTGCCCAATCAGAAGTTATAGCAGTAAATAAACCAACTAACTCAACTGAAAATATTACTTTGGCTGAATCAATTGGTTTAAATGTTTTATCTATTTATAACATGGTTTCGAACCACGATGTAAAAGTTAAAAAAACCTATAACAACGATGGCGAAATAGAAAAAGTGAGATTAGTTGCTACTGGTTGGTAATAATGGCTACTAGCTTCTGGCAGCTAGCTTACATGCAAACAATTTTCCAATCTTTCAATCTCACTAATTACTCATCACAGCAATCTTTATTTTTACCAAACCTTCATCAAATTGTAACTCAGTCTGCGAGGTTTTTGATGGTATTTGATACCTGTGAAAAGGATTATAACCTACATCTTTATAATCTCTCCAACTCAATTTTGTTTTATCAGGTCCTAGCGCTTCAAAATAAAATGCACTGCCTGAAGTAAGTTCTCCACCATTTATATTTAAGGTAGTTTCTAGTTTTTCATTAGGAATACAATCAATAATTTTTAAATATCCTTTGCCTAATAAATTTCCTTTAAAATAATAAGTGGCATTTACCCCTGAAATATTTTGAGAAAAAAACCACGACATAGTGCTATCTATTTTCTTATCCCATGGACTTAATTTTGCTATGTTTTGAATATTGTTCAAATAAGCAAAAGTTTCGTAAACAGGTTTTTCTATTACAATACTTCTATCCACTTTAAACTCTCTTGGAAACAACAATGAAATGCCAAAAAAGGCTCCAATAAATAACCAAAACCCTATAAATATTTTAAATAATTTCATTCGTTTCTTTGTTTTTTTTGATAAATTGTGCTTAAAATTTAAACGCTTTTTCTATAATTAGTGCTTGCTCTGTTGCATGAACTTTACTGTATCCTGTGGCTGGCGATGCACTACTTTCTCTGCTTATTCTTTTTACATGTAAGTTATTATCCCAACGCATTAAATATAGCCATGCGCCCATGTTTTTAGGTTCTTCCTGAACCCAATAAAATTCAGCACCTTCATACTTTTTATAAATGGCTTCAATTTGTTTTACTGGCATAGGATACAATTGTTCCAGACGAACAATGGCAACATCTTTTCTTTGATTGGTTTGTTGGTATTCTAACAATTCATAATAAATTTTACCAGTACACATCAAAACCCTTTTTGCTGATTTAGAATCTGTAAAATCATCATCAATTACTTCTTGAAAACCACCATTTGTAAAGTCTTCTAATTTGCTTACACATTTAGGATGACGCAATAAACTTTTCGGTGTCATTACTACTAATGGTAACCTAAAATCACGTTTTAATTGTCTGCGCAAAGCATGAAAATAATTAGCAGGTGTAGTTATGTTACAAACTTGCATATTCCAGTTGGCACAAAGTTGTAAAAATCTTTCAATCCTAGCTGATGAATGTTCCGGTCCTTGACCTTCGTAACCATGCGGCAACATTAAGGTTAAGCCACTATAAGTTTTCCATTTGGTTTCGGCACTTGCCAAATATTGATCAATAATAATTTGAGCACCATTTCCAAAATCGCCAAATTGAGCTTCCCAAATTATTAAGTCATTTGGAGTAAACATGCTATAACCATATTCAAATCCTAACACCGCATACTCACTTAAAAACGAGTTATAAAACTCTACATTTCCTTTTTTAAGATCACCTAAACTATCTATTACATTATGTGCACGTTCGCTGTCTTCTTGTTTAATAATGGCATGTCTATGGCTAAAAGTACCACGTTCGCAATCTTGCCCACTCATTCTTACTCCATGACCTTCGTTCGATAAAGACGCATAAGCCATTAACTCGCCCATTGCCCAATCAAAATTATCTTTTTTGATCATGTTTTTGCGGTCGTTAAATAGCTTTTCTATTTTACTAAATGCTTTAAAATCGGCTGGAATATCAGTAATTTTTGAAGCTAATTCCACAAACAAATCGCTGTTAATACCAGTATTTGGCGAATGGTCAAAATCTTCCTTTTTTGCCGAACGGAATCCTTCCCAATTTTCGGCTAAAAAATTAGTTGCTTTCGATACTTCTTTTGCTTTTGCACTTTCTAATTTTCCTTGTAATTCGTTCCTAAAATCGGCATCCATTTCCTTTGCCAAATCGGCTTCCACACTTCCCGCACTGAGTAATTTCTGATTATAAATTTCTCTAGGATTTGGGTGCGCTGCAATGGCTTTGTATAATAATGGTTGCGTAAATCGTGGTTCATCACCTTCGTTATGACCATATTTTCTATAACCTAACAAATCAATAAATACATCGCTGTTAAATTCTTGACGGTATTCCATGGCCAACTTTACTGTAAAAACTACCGCTTCTACATCATCGGCATTTACATGAAAAACTGGACATAAAGTAGTTTTTGCTACATCGGTACAATAAGTGGAAGTTCTTGCATCGGTGTAATTGGTAGTAAATCCAATTTGATTATTGGTAACAATATGTATGCAACCACCCACTGAATAAGCTTTTAAGCCAGCCATTTGTAACACTTCATACACAACACCTTGACCTGCTACTGATGCATCACCATGCAATAATATTGGCGCTACTTTATCAATATCTCCAGCATATTCTTTGTAAAGTTTAGCCCTAGTTAAACCTTTTACTACAGGGTTTACTGTTTCTAAATGCGATGGATTTGGAGCCAAAACTAATTTTACATTTTTGTTGGTTCTGGTGGTCATATCCGATGAAAAACCCAAATGGTATTTTACATCCCCTTCAAAAATTCCTTCATCTTCTGCACTTTTTCCTTCAAATTCTTTAAAAATATCTTCATATGATTTTCCTAAAATATTTGCCAAAACATTCAGTCTTCCTCTATGCGCCATTCCTATTACAAATTCTTCAACGCCTAACTCTGCACCATATTGAATTACTTCATCTAAGGCAGGAATCAATGTTTCTAAACCTTCTAACGAAAAACGTTTTTGACCAACAAATTTGGTATGAATAAAATTTTCGAAAACCGAAGCTTGATTTAACTTTGATAGTATATGTCTTTTCTCGTCAAGTTTTAGTTTAGGCGTATTTTTACTAGTTTCCATTTTTGCTTGTAACCAAGCTACTTTTTCAGGAGTTCTTATATAAACATATTCAGCACCGATACTTTTACAATAAGTTTGTTCTAAATGGGCAATGATATCTTTTAGCTTAGCAGCACCAATGCCTATTTCTACACCAGCATTAAACGTTTTTTCTAAATCATTTTTATTCAATCCAAAAGTTTCAATAGCCAAATCAGGTGTATATTGTCTGCGTTCTCTTACCGGATTGGTATCGGTAAATAAATGTCCGCGGGTTCTGTAACCTTTAATTAAATTCAGTACGTTTATTTCCTTTAAAATATCTTCCGATAAAACGGGTGAACTTTGGGTTTTACCATTGGCATTAAACTTTTGCTGACCCATTTCAAAGCCTTCAAAGAATTTTTGCCATCCAAAATCAACTGATTCAGCGTTTATTAAATATTGTTGGTAAATATGCTCTATTGCAGCTACATCAGCATTTGAAATATATGAAAGTTTATCCATTCTTATTGTTAAAGTAAGCTGCAAATATACCAATTCAACTAAGGTTTTGGAAGAATTGGACTAATTTATTTTTGTTTGTAGCAAAGCAAAATGAAACAAACAAAATTTTTAAACTTACGATGGTTTGGTTTTTAAACCGATGACTTAAAGTTCCTAAACATCAAAAATAAACATCATATATAATTTTCATATGGATCAATTAATTTCTATTTCGAGAATTTTCTTACACAATTAACCAGAAGCTATAAGTCACTATCATGGCAAAGGGTTAATATAAATTATTTACTATTCTTCAAAGTTTATAATGCAAATAATATTAAATAAGCACATAAAATTTCAAATTATAAAGAAAGTTTACTCAAATGAATGTATAAACAAAAACATTTAAAAAGGTTAGAATTTAAAAATCAACTATAACTATACATATAACTATACATATAACTATACATATAACTATACATATAACTATACATATAACT